>DATFCB010000180.1:0-9950 GCA_035253525.1 Pyrinomonadaceae bacterium
TAGACGCTTTCGCGCCGGACTACGACGGCACGCTCTGGTTCCTGGGGGCGCAGGGAGATTTTTACGCCGTGGACGCCACGGCCAAAACCTTCGACGCGCTGTGGCGCGTGCCGGAAGCCGGGCAGACGGTAATCGGCGTCGCACGCTCTTCATCCACCTGCCGTTTCATCACCGCTAATTCCGGGGGGCTGGAAAAGTGGGTCTACAAGCTTCCGCTGCTGGTCTTGCGTAACCGCACGCCGATGTCCATCGTGCCGGACGATATGTTCTGTCTCGGCGCGAGAGTCGCGCTCTCCGCCGAAGGTGTTTTGGTGGATCAGTCGCTCTACTGTTCGGCGGGCGAGACTCCTTCACCCGGCGAAGACGAGAATTCCCAGGCCGCACTCAAGCCTTTGCCGGAGCTACGGCTCCGCCACTTCGACTGTGATGTCGTCAAGCAAACGTTTGTCGTCGGTGACGAAAACTCTGCCCCCGGCTGGCCCGAAGTGAACGGCCAGTTCGCCGTCTCGACCGTCTACGAGGCCGACGGCGCGCGCGTTCTGCTCTTTGACCTCGAAGACGGGCGGCTCGCGGCCGAGATGATTCTGGCCGGGGCCGGGCGCGTCTCGACGCGGCTCACGCAGAGGACGCTGACAATCGCGGACGACCGCGGGCGTCTGCTCGTGCTCGACCTGCAACGCAACTGCCTGATGCGCAACCTGCGAATCTGAGGAAGGCGGCGCGCGATGAACGAAGACGAGAGACGCCAGGCCCAGGCGATAGACCGCCTCGCGCGGGAACAATTTTTTAGGGGAGGCTGAGTATGGGTATCTATGAACATGCAAAGGAATTCGCCGGCAAGCGCGTCGTCGAGTGGGAGCCGGGAATGGTCATGCAAAGCCCGGAGGAGACGGCCTACCGCATCACTCTTCCTTACGAAGAGGCCGACGCGGGGAAGACCTGGGAGGAGAAATTCAGGGCCTTTCTTTCTCAGCCGTCGGCCGCGAGGGTTTACGGCATCGTCGTCGGCCTCTGGGGCGACTCCTCGCCGCTGGGAGAGTCCGGCGGGGTCGTCAGGGAGTTGGTCGGAGCGCGGGACAGATTATCAAACCTGCGCGCGCTCTTCATAGGCGACATCACCGGCGAGGAGTTTGAGATTTCCTGGATCGAGCATACGGACATGGCACCCATCTTCACGGCCTACCCCGCGCTCGAACACTTCCGCGTGCGCGGGGGCACCGGCCTGCGCCTGGGACGCATTGAGCACCACCGTTTGAAGACGCTCGTCGTAGAAAGCGGCGGCCTGGATGTCAGCGTGGTGCGAGACATCTGCGCGTCTGACCTGCCGGAGCTGGAGCACCTGGAATTGTGGCTGGGCGACGAGAACTACGGCGCGAGCGCGGAGATCGTTGACCTCGCGCCGCTCCTCGGCGGGAAGATTTTCCCGAAGCTCTCGTACCTCGGCCTGTGCGACAGCGAGTTGGCGGACGCCATCGCCGTCACCGTCTCGCACTCGCCTGTACTTGAGCGCCTGCGCGTGCTCGACCTCTCGCTCGGCACTTTGAGCGACGACGGGGCCGCGGCGTTGCTGACCAGTCCCGGCGTCGCCCGCCTCGAACTGCTGGACATACATCACCATTTCTGCTCGGACGAGATGGTGCGCAAACTCGAAGGGCTGGGAATCAGGGTGGACGCCAGCGACCAGCAGGAGGAGGATGATTACGACGGCGAGACGCACCGTTACGTCGCCGTCGGCGAGTGAATGGTTGTGAGGGCGTTAACCAACATCGTTCTGATAGGCGTCGCGGAGGGCCGCCGCACCGAACTCTTTCAGGCGGCGCTCGTCGGCCTGGGGCTTCCGGCCGCGACGGTCATCTCTTACACGGACCTGGTCGGCGGCCGCACACGCCTCGCGGACCACGTCCGCGCGGGGACGCTTCTGCGCCTCGATTCTCCGGGGAAAGAGTTCGCCGCCGAGCGGGCGCTCCTTTGCGCGGGGGCTGACGCCTGCGAAGAAGAGGGCACTTACGCGCGCATCGCGCGCCGCGAGGCCGAGACGCTTGAGTTCGAGAAAGGGCGGATACTCTACCCGCGTCAGTGGTTCCAGGGCTTCAGGAATTTTTTACGTCTCGTCGAGGAACAATTGTCTGCTTGCGCGGGGCATCGTCTCATGAACAGCGCGACGGATGTCGCAACGATGTTCGACAAGCCGCGCTGCCATCAGAGGCTGAGCGAAGTGGGCGCTCCCGTGCCCGAAAGCCTGGGCGAGGTAGGCTCTTTCGACGAGTTGAGAGAGCGGATGCACGAGCGCGGTTGTGCGCGCGTCTTCGTCAAACTGGCCCACGGGTCGAGCGCTTCGGGCGTCGTCGCCTACCAGACCGACGGGCGCAGGAGGCAGCGTGCCGCGACGACCGTCGAGGTGGTGCGAAGCGCGGGCGAGTTGCGCCTTTACAACTCGCGCCGGGTGCGCGTCTATCAGGAGGCCGGGGAGATAGCCGCGCTGATAAACGCCCTCTGCCGTCACCGCGTGCACGTCGAGCGCTGGCTCCCGAAAGCGGGCGTCGAGGGGAAGACCTTCGACCTGCGCGTCGTCGTCATAGGGGGCGAGGCGCGGCACGCGGTGGTCCGTTTGAGCCGTCACCCCATGACCAACCTGCATCTGCTGGGCGGGCGCGGCCCGCTCGACGCGGTCGTCAACAGGATGGGGGAAGCAGGTTGGGAAAGGGCGCGGCGCACCTGCGAGCGTGCGCTGGCGGCGGGCTTCCCCCGCAGCCTCTACGCTGGCGTTGACCTCAGAATCTCGCCGGACTACAGCCGCCACGACGTGCTTGAGGTGAACGCTTTCGGCGACCTGCTGCCCGGAGTCCTGCACAAAGGACAAGACACCTACACCGCAGAGTTAGAGGCCATCTTAAAACAAAAACTCAACCCTTTGCGGCTTTGCGCCTTTGCGTGAGTAAGTGGTTTGGGTTTTCTCACGCTGGAGGCGCAAAGCCGCAAAGGGGTTGAATCAGTCTATACCTTCAATTTTGAAACGCGCTCTGAGTGAGGATGAACGGTTGATGATTAACGCACGCGAGTTGGTCGGCAGGGCGGACGTGTTGTTCGTGACGCTGGACACGCTGCGTTATGACGTGGCGCGCGACGCGCTGCAAGCAGGACTCACGCCGAACCTGGCGAGCGTCCTGCCGTCGGGCACGTGGGAGGAGCGGCACACGCCCGCGAGTTTCACTTACGCCGCCCACCACGCTTTCTTCGCGGGGTTTCTGCCGACGCCGCCCGCGCCCGGCAACCATCCGCGCCTCTTCGCCGCGCGCTTCGAGGGGAGCGAGACGATCACGGAACAGACCTGCGTTTTCGACGCGCCCGACATCGTCAGCGGCTTCAGTCGGCGCGGCTATCACACCATCTGCATCGGCGGCGTAGGCTTCTTCAACAAACAGAACCCGCTCGGGAGCGTTCTGCCCAACCTCTTCCGCGAGAGCCACTGGAGTCCTGCGCTCGGAGTGACGGACGCGCGCTCGACAGAGAATCAGGTGAGGCTGGCGCTGGAAATATTAACGCGCGTCCCGGACGAGCGCCGCGTCTTTCTCTTCGTCAACGTCTCCGCCATTCACCAGCCGAACTCGATTTTTCTGGACGGCGCGGACCACGACTCCGTCGCCTCGCAGTCGGCCGCGCTCTCCTTCGTTGATAGTCATTTGCCGCCGCTCTTTTGCGCGCTGCAACGACGCGGCCCCGTCCTCGTCGTCATCTGCTCGGACCACGGGACGGCTTACGGCGAAGACGGGTTCAACGGCCACCGCCTGGCGCACAGCGTCGTCTGGACGGTCCCTTACGCGGAATTCGCCCTGCCGGAGATTGGCACATGAGAGGTGTCGAACGAATCTTCAGCCTCTCCCCGTACGAGTCTTACGCCTACTCGTACCCGCACAAGACTGCTTACAGGATGCTCGCGCGCCCGCGCCCCCTCGGTGACGTTTGGGCCGGGGAGCGTAAAGACGCGCTCTTCCTCTATCTTCACGTCCCCTTCTGCGAGATGCGCTGCGGCTTCTGCAACCTCTTCACCACGACCGACCCGAAGGCGGACTTCGAGAACGTTTATCTGGACGCCCTGTTGCGTCAGTCTCAGGTAGTGGGCGACGCGCTCGGCGAGGCACGCTTCGCGCGCGTCGCCCTCGGAGGAGGCACGCCGACCTTCCTCAGCCTCTCCGCTCTGGACACTCTCTTCGACGGGGTCGAACGAATTTTCGGTCCAGCCCGCGGCGTCCCCACCTCTTGCGAGACTTCGCCTTTGACGGCGACGGAGGAGAAGCTGCGACTCCTGCGCGGCAGGGGCGTTGACCGCGTCAGCATCGGCGTACAGAGTTTTATAGAACAAGAGGTCAACGCCGTCGGCCGCGCGCAGAAAACTTCCGTGGTCGAACGCGCTCTCACGCGCATCAGGAAGGTCGGCTTCCCTGTGCTCAACATAGACCTGATGTATGGGCTGCCACACCAGACCGTCGAGAGCTGGCTCGGCTCACTCGAAGAAGCGCTCCATTACGAGCCGGAAGAACTCTACCTCTACCCGCTCTACGTGCGGCCTTTGACGGGGATGGGGCGGCGGCCGAAGGCTTGGGACGACGTGCGTCTGGATTGTTACCGCGCCGGAAGAGACACGCTCCTCGGCGCGGGTTACGAGCAAGTCTCCATGCGAATGTTTCGTTCCGCTCAGGCTCCGTCTCGCGCCGAGCCCGTCTACTGTTGCCAGGAAGACGGGATGGTCGGACTGGGCTGCGGCGCGCGCTCTTACACGCGCGGGCTGCACTACAGCAACGAGTATGCGGTCGGGGCAAGCGGCGTGCGCGAGATTATAGAGCGTTACGCGGCCAGCTCCGACGCACAGTTCGGCGAAGCCTGCTACGGCTTCGAGTTAGACGAAGACGAAGAGCGACGCCGCTTCTTGATTAAGTCGCTGCTGCGGACGGAAGGGCTCTGCCTGGACGCATACCGTGAGCGGTTCGGCGCGGACGTGTCCGCAGACTTCCCGGAGCTTGATGCCTTATCGCAGGACGGCCTGGCGACGAGCGACGGGCGGCAGTTGCGGCTCTCGGAACGCGGCCTCGAACTGTCCGACGCCATAGGGCCGTGGCTCTATTCGGCGGCGGTGCGCAGGCTGGGCGAGTCGTACGAACTACGTTGAGAGGAGGGCGGCACGTATTGAAG
The DNA here is from genome assembly GCA_035253525.1 of Pyrinomonadaceae bacterium. Classification (GTDB taxonomy): domain Bacteria; phylum Acidobacteriota; class Blastocatellia; order Pyrinomonadales; family Pyrinomonadaceae; genus QHXM01. Next base: position 5,188 of record DATFCB010000180.1, read on the forward strand.
CTATCCATCCTTTATCGCGGCCCGTTGTCGAGTTGTAATTACGGCTGCACGTACTGTCCCTTCGCCAAACACCGCGAGACGCGCGCAGAGCACAGGCGCGACGAAGAGGCGCTGACGCGTTTCGTCGAATGGGTTCGGGCGCGGCGCGGCGACAATTTCTCCGTCTTCTTCACGCCCTGGGGAGAAGCGCTGACGCACAGGCGCTACCAGCGGGCGCTCGCGCTTCTCACGCACACGCCGCACGTCCAGAAGGCAGCCATCCAGACCAACCTCTCCTGCCGCCTCGACTGGGTCGAAGATTGTGACAAGGCGCGGCTCGCGCTGTGGACCACGTTCCACCCTTCCGAGGTGCCCAGAAAGCTTTTTCTGAAAAAATGTCTGGAGTTGGAGAGGCGCGGCGTCAGGTTCAGCGTCGGCGTCGTCGGGCTGAAAGAACACGCGTGCGAAATCGAAGCGTTGCGGCGTGAGCTTCCGCCCGCCGTCTACCTCTGGGTTAACGCTTACAAGCGGGCCGCCGGTTATTACACCCCGGAAGAGGAGGAGCGGTTCGAGGCCGTTGACCCTCTTTTCCCAGTCAATAATCGGAACTACGAAAGCCTGGGGCGCGCCTGCCGCTGCGGGTCTTCCGTCATCTCCGTCGCGGGCGACGGGACCGTTCGCCGCTGCCATTTCATACGCGAGCCTGTGGGTAATATCTATAGCCCGGACTTCGAGAGCGCCCTCAGCGAGACGCCTTGCACCAACTCGACCTGCGGCTGTCACATAGGCTACGTCCACATGAATGATTTGAAACTTTACGACGTGTTCGGGGCCGGAGTTTTGGAGCGCATCCCGAGCCGCCGGAGTTTCGATTAAGCAAGGTCGTTGCCGCGACCGTCGCCGTGTGCTACAACTCGTTCGCATGGGTGAAGCTCTCAAACGGCGCATCAAGCAGACGGCGGATTTCGCGAATCCCGCGCAGGAGGCCATGTTGAACTTGATAGTCGCCGCCGACTACGTTCATACGTGCTTTGAGCGAGTCTGTCTTAAGTTCGGCCTCACGCGCCCGCAGTACAACGTGCTACGCATCCTGCGCGGGGTTCATCCGGGCGGGCACCCGCGCGCGGAGATCGGCGCGCGTCTGCTGGCGAGCGCGCCCGACGTGACGCGTCTGGTTGACAGGCTGGAGGCACAGGGTTTAGTCGAGCGCGAGCGCGTCAAAGAGGACCGCCGCCTGAGCATCGCGCGCATCACTCAGAAGGGCCTGCGGCTCCTGGAAGAGATACAACCTCACATCGAGGAAGAGCACGAGCGTTTCAGCCGGAAGGTTTCGCGCAAGGAGTGCTTAGAGTTGTCGCGCATCTGCGAAAGCATTTACGACGAGGAATGAATCAATGTCCGGGCGGGTAACTTGCAGTCACAAACAGTGCCCACGGACGCCCGCTCAAACGAGCGGGACTGCGTACTCGCCGCGCCCGGCCGCGCCCGACCTTTCCCGCGCCAGAATCTCCGCCAGTCGCTTGACGCCTTCTTCAATCTTCACGGCCGCCACGCTCGTAAAGCAGAGACGTAGCTCGTGTCTGCCGCCGCCGTCCGAGTAGAACATCTCTCCGGGCGCAAACGCGACGCCCTTTGCGAGCGTTTGCCGCAGCAGTTGCCGGGCCGACACGCCCTCGTTCAGACGGCCCCACAGGTGAAGTCCGCCGCGCGGCGTGTTGAACTCGAAGGAGCGCGGCGGGACGTGTCGCCGCAGCGCCTTGATCATGAGGTCGCGCTTTCCGGCGTGCTCCTTCCTCAAACCCGCCAGGTGATCGTCGAACAAACCGCCCTGCAACAACTCCGCGAGCACGAGTTGGGTGAGTCCCTCGCTCGATACGTCCTCGTACTGCTTGATGGAGGCGAGCTGGTCTACGATGTATTCGGACGCGACGAGCCACCCGAGGCGCAAACCCGGCGCGAAGATTTTCGAGAACGTGCTCAGGTGAATCACTATGTTGTGCGTGTCCAGGTGGTACAGCGTCGGCGGCGGCGGCGCGTCCAGGTAAGTCTCCTGCCAGGGGTTGTCTTCTATAATTGGCACACGATAGCGCGCCGCGAGCTTTAACAGTTCCTGGCGCTCTCTGAGCGGCAGCACGCGCCCCGTGGGGTTCTGGAACGTGGGGTCTGTGTAAATCAGCTTCGGGCGGTAGCGCATGACCAGGTCTTCCAGCTCGCCCAGGTCCGCGCGCAACACATCCCACCCGATCAGGTTCGCCCCGGCGGCGCGGAACGTCTGGATGGCTCCGACATAGCCCGGCCTGTCCATGACGACCGAGTCGCCGGGGTCTAACAGGCAGCGTGCCATCAGGTCTAACCCCTGCTGTGAGCCGGAGAGAATCAGCACCCGCTCGGCCCTCGTCTTGAAACGGGCGGCCACGAGTTCGCGCAGCCGCGGTTGCCCTTCGGTCGGGGAGAGTCCGAGCGCCGCGTCGCGGCTGCGATGAAGCACACGCTCGGTCGCGCGCTGGTAAGCCTCCACGGGGAAACATTCGAGCGAGGGGGAACTGGCGGCGAACGAGATGATCTTCATGTTCAAAACATCTTTCGTCAGGTGGCGGAGCGAGAGGCTGTTGCCGAGACGCGCGACCGACGCGGAGACTTTGCCGCGCCAGGCGAAGGGCGCGTCCGACGGCTCTGGCCGCGCACAGACGAAAGTGCCGCGCCCGACGTGGCTGCGCACGAGCCCGCGCGATTCCAGCTCGCGGTAGGCACCCGCGACCGTCGTGCGACTCAGCTTGAGCCGGCCCGCCAACTCCCTTTCGGACGGCAGGCGCTCGCCGTTCTTCAACTCGCCGGCCTCGACGGCACCCTCCAACGTCTCGACCAACTGCTCGTAGAGCGGCCGCCCGCCCGCCCTCTTCACACGCAACTTCGAATAGTCCATGTTCTCTCCGTCCTAAAGGCCAATCGGAAATTGGCTATTTATCTACGCGCCGCAGGCGTCTAAATTATCACAGTTGATGGATTCGTCGCGGAAAATTATCGTAGCCAATTTTGGATTGGCTGCCACGGCGGGAGAAGGCCGATGACCAAACTGAGCGTCAATCTCAACAAGGTCGCGCTCCTGAGGAACGCGCGCAACATAGGCATCCCAAGCGTGTTGAGCGCCGCCCGCACTTGCATACGGGCCGGCGCGCACGGGTTGACACTTCACCCGCGGCCCGACGAGCGGCACGCACGTCGCTCGGACGTTTACGAGTTATCGGCGCTGCTTGAAGAGACGCCGGCCGTCGAGTTCAACGTCGAGGGTAATCCGTTCCCGGAGTTCATGGAGGTCGTCAGGCGCGCGAGGCCGACGCAGTGTACGCTGGTGCCGGACAGCGCGGACGCGCTCACGTCGGACCACGGTTGGGATTTGGAAGAGAGCGGCGAGAGGCTCAAGCCAATCATCGCCGAACTGAAGGCTCTGGACATCCGCGTCAGCCTCTTCATGGACACGGACCTCGCCCAGATAGAGCGCGCACGCGAATTGGGAGCCGACCGCGTCGAGTTGTATACGGAGCCTTATGCGGCGGCCTACGGCTCCGCGAGTGAGGACGAACAGTTCGAACTCTTCGCGCGCGCCGCCGCGAGGGCGCAAGACTTGGGCCTGGGCGTCAACGCGGGCCACGATTTGAACTTGAAGAACCTCACGCGTTTCTGCTCGATACCCGGCATCCTCGAAGTCTCCATCGGCCACGCGCTGGTCGCGGACGCCCTTGAGACGGGGCTCTTCAACGCCGTGCAGTCGTACCTGCACGCCATTAGTGAATCGGAGAGGAGAATGTAAATGGGCCAGGATTTAACCGACGGCTACGGGGCGCAGACCAGGGGCATTCACGCGGCGGACGAATTAAACAACACGAGCGCGGTCAGTCCGCCCATCTGGCAGAGCTGCGCCTTCCGCGCGGAATCGTCCGCGCACTTCGCGGAGCTGGCGCGGGCCGTCAAGCCCACGGAGTTTTACACGCGCTACGGCAACCCGACGCACGGCCAGGTCGAGGCGATCATGGTCGCGCTCGAAGGCGGCGAGGCGGCGCTCGTCACGTCCTCGGGCGTGGGCGCGATCTTCGCCTCCGTCATGTGCCTCGTCGAGCATGGCGATCACGTCGTCGCGCAGCGCAACCTCTACGGGAACACCGCCGCGTTGCTCGAAACCTTGCTCCCGCGCTGGGGCGTCGAATGCACGTTCGTAGATCAGACCGACGCGGCGCGCTTCGTTGAGGCCGTGCGCCCGAACACGAAGTTGATTTACGCGGAGACGCCGACCAACCCGCTGATGCGCCTCACAGACCTCTGTGCCGTCGCGGAACTGGGCAGGCGACGAGGCATCACGACCGTCGTTGACAACACCTTCGCCACGCCGATCAATCAGCGGCCGCTTGAATGCGGCATTGACGTTGTGGTGCACAGCGCCACCAAGTACCTGGGCGGCCACCACGACGTAACGGCCGGCGTCATCGTCGCCTCGCGCGAATTCATAGAGCGCGCCTGGCGCTTTAACGTCATGATGGGCGCGGTCCTGAGCCCCTTCGACGCCTGGCTCATCCTGAGGGGGCTGCGCACGCTCGGCCTCAGAATCGAGCGCCACAACCGGAACGCGCTGGCGCTGGCCCAATTTCTCGAAGCGCACCCTAAGGTCGAGCGCGTTAATTACCCCGGCCTTGAATCTCACCCGCAGTTTGAGCTGGCGCGCTCGCAGATGAGCGGATTCACGGGCGTCATGAGCGTGGAACTCGGCGGCGGCTTCGAGGGGGCCGCGCGCT
>DATFCB010000181.1:0-2600 GCA_035253525.1 Pyrinomonadaceae bacterium
GCTTGAAGAGTTGATCAATCAAAAGGTCAAAAGCGGGGAGTATAAGTCTGCCGATGAGGTGATAATGGCGAGTCTGCGGCTACTCAAAGCCCAAGAGAAAGGGATGGATGCTTTGCGCCAGGAGATTATGCTTGGTGTTGAGGACATCTGGCAGGGGCGCTTTACAGCATACAAGACGGATGCTGAGCTTGACGCCTTCTCCGACGAGATAATCAGGCATGGGCAGGAAAGACAAGATGCTTCAAGGAAACAGTGATGCCTACAATCAAGGTCACTGCTGCGGCCGAAGAAGACTTGAGAAAGATTTGGGCATATGTCGCCGAGCACAATAGGGAAGCGGCGAATAAACTCATCAAAGATATAACAGGCAAGTTTGCTCTCCTGCGCGACCACCCTCACATGGGGCGAGACCAGTCGAGGCTCCTGGTCCATCTACGCAGCTTCGTAGTCAGAGATTATTTCATCTTCTATCAGCCTTTCGACGACGGTCTTGAAATTCTGCGGGTTTTGCACGGCTCACGCGATATAGAAAGCATCTTTGACGGTTTTCTTGATTCCCTTTAGTGCCTTCCACCGGCCCCACCCGCGCGAAGGGTGGCTCTACGTTTAAGAGCGCGTTTCAAAATTCAAACGACTTCACAACTCAACCCTCCAGCGCCTTACGTCTTAACTTTGCGCCTTTGCGAGAAACACCAACTTTTCACGCTGGAGGCGCAGAAAAGAAAAACATAAGGCGCAAAGGGTTGAGTTGCTGCCAACCGACGGCGATTTATCCTCATCAGACAGGTCATCTGAAAGACGCAAGGGTATTCCGAACTAAACGTGGCGAGTAATCTGATCCGGGAGGACTTATGAGACTTAGCCTGCTGTGTGTTTCCCTGCTGCTGCTTTGTAGCGTGGCTGTCGGCCAGGAAGGACGGCCGCGGTTTGAAGAGCTGGTTCGTGAGTTCGAGTACGACGCGAAAGCGCCGCTCGACGTGCGTGAGGTGGGCCGCACGAGCAGGGACGGGGTGACGGTGATTGACCTGACCTACAGCAGCCCGCGCGGCGGGCGCGTGCCGGCTTACCTGGTTGTGCCGCAGGGCCGCGGCCCTTTCCCGGTCGTCCTCTTCGGCCACTGGATGATGGCCGGCTCGCCTATGGCTAACCGGCGCGAGTTTTTGGAGGAGGCCGTCGTGATGGCGCGCGCCGGTGCGATCTCCCTGCTGATTGACGCCCCGCTCGTCCGGCCCGGATTCGTCGAAGATAAGGACGAGGTGCGCGCGCAGGTGCAGAGCGTCGAAGCCTCGCGCCAGCAGGTGATTGACTTTCGCCGTGGGATTGACCTGCTGACCGCGCGCCGCGACGTTGACCCGAAGCGCATAGCCTACGTCGGTCACAGCTATGACGCGCAAGTCGGCGGCACGCTGTCGGCCGTGGAGAAGAGAATCAATTCGTTTGTGTTCATGGCCGGCGGCTTCAGCGACGAGGAGTACGTCTTCGACCCGGAGAACCCGGCGATGCAGAAGCTCCGCGAGAGAATCGGCGAGGAAACGCTTCGCGCCTTCTTCCGCAAGTACGCCTACGGCGACCCCGTTCACTTCGTCGGCCACAGCGCGCCGGCCGCCGTCTTCCTACAGTTCGGCCGCAAGGACGAGCCAATCCCGGAGAAGTGGGCTCGCCGCTTCTACGACCTGTTCGCGGAGCCGAAGAAACTCGCCTTCTACGACGCCGGTCACGCGCTCGACAAGGCCGCACGCCTCGACCGCGCACGCTGGTTAGCCGAAAGGCTGTCGCTCAAAAAGATTGACGAAGCCGCGCTCAATCGCATTCCCGATTTGAAATAGCGAAGAGAGACGACGAGCACGCGTTTCAAAACCCGCATCTTTGACGAGCACTCCTCTTATTTCTTCCTTCCCCGGAAGGTGTTCGGAGAGGGACGCCGCGCGGGACGGGCCGCCCGAAGTCAGGTGTGCCGTCTGCGCGCCAGGTGAGCTTCTGCGCGCGCGTGGTCCTCCCGCGATAGGTGTATTCGCTCGTCTCCTTGCCGTGATAGATAATCCAGTCTTCACTGCCGTCAGGCGACACGAAGAAGCCGTTGTGACCCGGCCCGTAGACGTTGCCGTCCGCGCCCGAGTAACGGCTGAAGACAGGGGACGGAGACTTCTTCCACCTCTTAGCGTCCATCACGTCGCCGCCCTCGTGAGTCAACATCCCCAGCGCGTAGTCCGGCGTGCCCGTGTCGCTCGCCGAATAGATGAGGAAGAGCCGTCCCGCGCGTCGGAGCACGACGGGGCCTTCGTTGATGGGGTAGCGCACGCGCTCCCAATCATAGTCTGCCTGACTGATGAGCGCGCTCTCGCCTGCCACGGTCCACGGGTTACGTAGCGGCGCGATGCGTATGCCGTTGCCGTTGCGTGGGACGTGCGCGACCCAGAGCAAGTAAAGACGGCCATCGGGCGCGCGAAAGACGCTCGGGTCTAAAGCCCAGCCGTCGTGTTTGGGGTCGAAGACACGCGCCTTAAACGAGTAGGGGCCGAGCGGGTCGCGCCCCTTGCTCTCTAAAACGTAGAGGCGGTGGTTCTCGTCCACGCCGTCCGAGGCCGTGTAGTAGATGTACC
>DATFCB010000182.1:0-8998 GCA_035253525.1 Pyrinomonadaceae bacterium
CAAGCACGCGCGCCCCGGAATCGAAGGCGTCTCCTCACTCGAAGGCATGGTCTTCTTCGACGAGGACGCGGCCTCGCAGGTCGAGGGCGCGATGACGCTCGAAGAACTGGAAAGGCGCGGGCGCGAGAGGGCCGAGGCGAACCCTGACGCCCACGACGCGCTCGCGAGTCCGGGCGGCGACGAAGACCTGGCGACCATCATCTATACCTCTGGGACGACGGGCGAGCCGAAGGGCGTCATGCTGACGCACTCGAACTTCATCTCGAACGTGCTCTCGATAGCTTCGGCGCTGCCCATCAACAACAGGGACACGGCGCTCTCCGTGCTCCCGCTCTCGCACATCTTCGAGCGAACCTGCTTCTATGTCTTCTGCCACACGGGCGTCTCGGTCTACTACGCGGCATCCTTCGACGTGGTCGGCGAGCACCTGCGCGAAGTCCAGCCGACGATCATGACGGCCGTGCCCCGCCTCTTCGAGAAGGTCTACCAGCGCATCGTCAAGAAGGGCATGACGGCCGGCGGGTGGAAGAGCAAGCTCTTCGCGTGGTCGCTCGAAGTGGGCCAGCGCTACGGCGAATTGAAAGACAAGCGCGAGCCCGTGCCGCCGCTCCTCGAACTCAAACGCGACCTCGCGAACCGGCTCGTCTTCTCCAAGTGGCGCGCAGGCGTCGGCGGCCGCCTCCGCTACTTCGTCTCGGGCGGCGCGGCGCTCTCGCCGACGCTCTCTTACGCCTTCTGGGCCGCTGACATTCCCATCCTACAGGGCTACGGGATGACGGAGACCTGCATCGTCTCCGCGAACCGACCCGATAACAACAAGACGGGATCGGTCGGCCTCGTCTTTCCCGGAATTGACGTGCGGATAGCGGGGGACGGCGAGATTCTGGTGCGCGGGCCGAACGTCATGCGCGGCTACTACAATCACCCTGAAGCGACCGCGGCCGTTATGGAAGACGGGTGGTTCATGACGGGCGACGTGGGCCACATGGACGAAGAGGGTCATTTATACATCACCGACCGGAAGAAAGATTTGTTCAAGCTCTCGAACGGCAAATACGTCGCGCCGCAACTTGTCGAGAGCCTGATTAAGCAGAGCGAGTTGGTCAATCAGGTGGTCGTCATCGGCGCGGGCCGCAAGCAACCGGCCGCCCTCGTCGTCCCCGATTGGGAGGCGCTCGCCGGTGCCATGTCGGACGCGGGTGAACAGAAGCCCGCGACGCGCGCCGAGTGGAGCCGCCATGCCATCGCAGTCAAGATAGTCCAGAAGGAAGTGGCACAGTTGACGCGCGGGCTCCACGACTACGAGCGCATCCGCCGCGTCGCGCTGCTCCCCGAAGAATTCTCCATCGACAGCGGCGAGATGACGCCGACCCTCAAGGTCAAGCGCCGCGTCGTGGACGAAAAATACGGCCAGCTTATCGAGGAGCTTTACGGCGGCGAGTAAAGCAAGTCAGTGCCGCCTGCGCGTCGCCTTCCTCGTCTCACCTTGACAGTTATTGTTCGTGAAGTAGTAAACTCCATGTCGGCCGGACACGCGTCCCACGCTTTGTCTTCACTGCGTTTGATTCCCTCGTCTTCATCCGTGAGCGAGCGGACACTGCAAGGGCTCCCTCAGTAATTCAACTGTCGAAGTGGCGTCGCGTCGCTTTCCAGTGAAAAGGATTTTTTAGTCATGAGAAAATACCTCCCACATCTCGTCGTGCTGGTCATACTGTTCACCGCGGGCTACCTCGCGCTGGCGCAGGTGCGGGAGCGCGGTCCCGCAGAGGTGCAGGAACCGGACGCCCCGCACGCGCAAGATGGTGACAACCCCACACAGCAGGGCGAGGAGAAGACGGCCCTCTCGGACACCGGCGTCGTCGTCAACTTCAAGCAGCTCGCCAACAGGGAATCGCTCTCGCCCTCCGTCTACAAAGAGCCGAAGGTCATACGCGAGCCGGGCCGCGCGCCGCGCAACAGGACCGTCCAGGTCGGCGGGGGCGCTCTGGCGGAAAGTGACGGCCCGGAGACGGCCGCCGCCGTGGGAGGGACGAAGTCCTTAGCCGCCTCGCCCGCGCCTTCTTCGAGCTTCAAGGCGCTCGAAGACAACAACACGAGCATCCCGCCCGACACACACGGCGCGGTCGGCCCCAACCACCTGATGGTCGTGCTCAACACGCAGATGCGCATTCAGACCAGGACGGGCGCGACCGTCAGCACGGTCTCGCTCGACAGCTTCTTCTCCGCCGTCCCCGGCCCCTGGCAATTCGGCCAGCCCGGCACCTTCGACCCTCAGGTCTTCTACGACCCGTTCAGCAACCGCTGGATGTTCACGGTCGTCGCAGACGCCGACGCGCCGACTTCGGCCATCCTGCTCGCCGTCTCGCAGACGAGCGACCCGACGGGCAACTGGAAGATTTACAAGGCGGACGTGGACTCGGCCGGCACGGCCTGGGCCGACTACCCGCGCATGGGCTTCAACAAGAATTGGATCGTCATCACGGTCAACATGTTCGGCGTCAACGGCACGGGCTTCAAGCGCTCAAGCATTTTCGTCTTCAACAAAGCCACGCTCTACGCCTTTGCCGCGGCCGCGAGCTACAAAGTGTTCCACGACTTTTGTAATGCCGGGGCCAGTTTTTGCGCCTTCACGCAGACGCCGGCCGTAACTTACGACAACGCGCTCAACACCATGTACCTCATCGAAGACTGGGACGGGCACACACAGCTCCGCATCAAGACCATCACGGGCACGGCCGCCGCGCCCGCCTACGGCGCTGCCAACGTCTTCACCACGCCCGTCGCCGCGGCGAACGCCTGGACGTTCGGTCCTCCCAGCGGCAACGACTTCGCCCCGCAGCTCGGCTCGACCAACAAGTTTCAGACCAACGACTCGCGCGTTCAATCGGTCGTCTACCGCAACGGCTCGCTCTGGGCCGCGCAGACCATCTTTCTGCCCAACACGGCGACGCCGACGCGCAGCTCAATCCAGTGGTGGCAACTGACCCCGGCCGGGGCGATACAGCAGCGCGGGCGCGTTGACGACCCGACGGGCGCGAAGTTCTACGCCTTCCCGAGCATCGCCGTCAACAAGAACAGCGACGTACTCGTAGGCTACTCGCGCTTCTCGTCGCAGCAGTACGCGAGCGCCAACTACGCCTTCCGCGCCGCCGCGGACCCGGTCAACACCTTAGGGACAGAAGTGGTATTGAAGGCGGGCGCGGCCCCTTACTTCAAAGACTTCGGCGGCGGGCGAAACCGCTGGGGCGATTACAGCAACACGGTCGTTGACCCCTTGAACGACCTTGACCTCTGGACGATTCAGGAGCACGCGGCGGCCGTCTCGGGCGGCTTCAGCCGCTGGGGCACCTGGTGGGGGCGCATCGCGCGCGGGCCTGCGACGCCTGTGCCAAATATACAACTCGGCACCGTCACGGCGACGGACGGGAACACAGCCGACCCGGACACCGTCATAGAGCCCGGCGAAACCAACAACAAGCTGACCATCCAACTGAAGAACACGGGCAACGCGGCGGCGACGGCCGTGAGCGCGACGCTGACGAGCCTGAGCACAGGCGTGACGATTGTTGCAGGCACGGCCACGTCAACGTATCCGAACCTCGCCGCGACGACGGGTACAGGAACCAACACGGCTGCGTCCTTCAAATTCAACGTCGCGTCCACCTTCGCGTGCGGCGTGCCCATGAGCTTCAGACTGACGGTGAACTACACGGGCGGCGGCAGCCCCGCCGTGTTCACCTTCACGGTCCCGACCGGCAAGCCCGGCGCGGCCGTCACCAAGACGCGCACGGGCGCGGCCGTGGCGATTCCAGACAACACGACCACGGGCGTCAACGTCCCGCTCGCCGTGAGCGGGTTCACGGGCAGAATCTCCGACCTCAACTTCAAGTTCGGCGGGACCAGTTGCACGACAGCCACGGGCTCGACGACCGTCGGCCTGGATCACACGTGGGTCGGCGACCTTGTCGTGACGTTGAAGTCGCCGCAGGGCACAGTCGTCACACTCATCAACCAGGCGGGCGGCGTGAACAATGACGGACAGAACTTCTGCAACACGACGCTGGACGACGAATCGGCCGGCGCGTCAATTCAGAACGTCGTGCCGACACAGGCTCCCTTCACAGGCTCCTTCAAGCCGAACAGCCCGCTCTCAGCCTTTGACGGACAGAACCCGAACGGCACCTGGACACTGAATGTCTCTGACCGGGGCGCGCTTGACACAGGCAGCGTGCGCACCTTCTCGCTCATCATCACGGCGTACAGTTGCTCTACGACGGCCTCCGCATCGCCGCTCGAAACCGAGAGCGACCGCGCGCTCGTCCTCCTGCTCCTGCCACCGCAGTTATTCGCAGGCCCGGAGATGAGAGAGCAGTCCACGGCGGCGTTGCTCGACGACGCGTGGGACACACACGGCGCTGTCGAAACCGAGGCGTTGCGCGCGGCCTTCATGCCCAGGCGTTACGACCACCTGGCGAGGCTGCTCTCAGGTTAGACGGGAACCTGCAAGAGGCTATTAGAAATCAGTTCGTTGACCAACCCTTTGCGCCTTTGCGGCTTTGCGTGAGACTAATTTTCACGCTGGAGACGCAAAGGCGCAAAGACTATGTGGCGTGCGCCATCCCCGACGGGAACATTTAGCCCTCTGCGGGAGTATCTTCTCTGGACGCCATTTGAGGAGGAGTTGATGAGAGAGCTTTTAGAGAAGACGGCTCAGCGTGCCATTTCCTATCTCGAAACACTCGACGAGCGCGGGGTCGCACCGTCGCCCGAAGCTGTTGCGAAGCTTGCCGCGCTCGACGAGCCGCTGCCCGAAGACCCGGCCACGCCCGAGCAAGTCATACAAACACTGGACGAGGTCTGCTCGCCTGCGACAACGGCGATGGCCGGCCCCAGATATTTCGGCTTCGTCATAGGCGGCGCGCTCCCTGCGACCGTGGCCGCCAACTGGCTCGCGGCGGCCTGGGACCAGAACACCGGCCTGCACAACTCCACGCCCGCCACGGCCCACGTCGAGCAGGTCGCGCTCAATTGGCTCTTAGAGCTTTTCAACCTGCCGAAGACCTGCGGCGGCGCTTTCGTGACGGGGGCGACGACCGCCAACTTTTCCGCGCTGGCTGCCGCGCGCCACGCGCTCCTTCAGCGCGCGGGCTGGGACGTGGAGGCCGACGGCTTGTTCGGCGCTCCCCCGATTACCGTCATCGTCAGCAACGAGTCGCACCCGACGCTCTTCAAGTCGCTCGGCATGCTGGGACTCGGCCGAAACCGTGTGCTGAAAGTTCCCGTTGACTCGCACGGGAGGATGCTTGCGGACGCGCTGCCGCCGATTGACGGGCCGACCATCGTCTGCGCGCAGGCGGGCAACGTCAACACGGGTGCTTTCGACCCGCTGACCGAAATCTGCGAGCGCGCGCACGCAAGAGGTGCGTGGGTGCACGTTGACGGCGCTTTCGGCCTGTGGGCCTTGGCCGCGCCTTCCACCGCGCCCCTCGCGCGCGGCTTAACGAACGCGGATTCCTGGGCCACGGACTTTCACAAGTGGCTGAACGTCCCTTACGACAGCGGGCTGGCGCTGGTGCGCGACCTGGACGCGCTGCGCGCCGCGATGGCGATTACGGCCGAGTACCTTCCGACCACAAGCCCTTTCCGCAACCCTTCGGACTTCACGCCGGAGTTGTCCCGTCGCGCGCGCGGCGTGGAGGTGTGGGCCGCGCTGCGCTCGCTCGGCCGCCGGGGCGTGGCCGAGTTAATCGAGCGCAACTGCCGCCAGGCGCGCCGCTTCGCTGAAGGCTTGCGGGCCGCAGGCTTCGAGGTGTTGAACGAGGTCGTACTCAATCAGGTGCTGGTCGCCTTCGGTGACGCGGAGGCGACCAACCGCGTGATCGCGGACCTACAGGCGGACGGCACCTGCTGGTGCGGGGGAACCGTGTGGCAGGGGCGCACCGCCATGCGCATCAGCGTCTCGTCCTGGGCCACGACGGACGGAGACATCGAGCGCAGCCTCGACGCCATGCTCTACCTCGCCCGAAACCACCGCCGGCCGGGGTAAGAAGGGCGGTTTTCAAAACCCGTTCAACTGTCATACGTCTGCTCATTGTTGAAATTTCCCCGCCGATGAGGTGATAATGGCGCGCGTCCTTCGCACTTTAATCGCATCCGACGCCCGCTTCTCATATCGTGCCTCAATAACCGTTTCAAGGATTCATAGCTTTAGCGCGGAGGTTGAGTAATGTCTGCCGAGAAATTGAAGAAGACGTGCTTCGTCGTCATGGGCTTCGGCAAGAAGACCGACTTCCAGACGGGCCGCACTCTCGACCTCGACAAGACCTACAGGAACATCATCAAGCCCGCCGCCGAGGAGGCCGGGCTGGAATGTTTTCGCGCCGACGAGATTCTTCACTCCGGCATGATTGACGTGCCGATGTACGAGCAACTGATGAAGGCCGACGTAGTCATCGCCGACCTCTCCACCGCCAACCCCAGCGCGATTTACCAACTCGGCGTGCGCCACGCGCTGCGGCCCTACACCACGATTGTCATCGCCGAGGATCAGTTCTTTAATCTCCCCTTTGACGTGAACACGGTCGCGGTTCTCCGGTATCGGCATCTGGGCGAGGACATCGGTTTCGCCGAGGTGATGCGATGCCGCGACGAGCTGACCGATGCCATTATGGGCCTCCTCGCGCGCGTGGATTCCATTCCGGTCCCCGACAGCCCCGTCTACATGCTCCTGTCCGGACTCAAGCCCCCGACGTTTGAGGCGGCTGAGGGCGGCGGCAAGAGGGCCGCCGCCGGGACAGAAGCGTCGCCCATCGCCGACTCAATCAGCAGCAGGTTGCAGCAGGCGGACGACGCCCAGAAGCAGGGCGACTTCGAGACGGCTAAAGCCCTGCTCAAGTACGTGCGCAGCACAATGAAAAACGACGACCCCTCCATCGTCCAGCGTCTCGCGCTGGTCACGTACAAGAGCAAGCGCCCGACCGAGCAGGCGGCGCTGGAGGAGGCGCGCGAGATACTCACGAGCCTGAACCCGACGACCTCGAACGACACGGAGACGCTCGGACTGTGGGGCGCGGTGCATAAGCGCCTCTGGGATTTGACCGGCGACAAAAAGCACCTGGACGAAGCGGTGCGCGGCTACGAGCGCGGCTTCTACGTGGCGAACGACTATTACAACGGCATCAACCTGGCCTACCTGCTCAACGTCCGGGCGGACAACTCGCCGCGCCTCGCCGACGCCGTGGCCGACTTCGTGGACGCCGAGCGCGTCCGCCGGGAAGTCATCTCGATCTGCGAGCAGACGCTTGAATCAAACAACACCTCACCGGGCGAAAGATACTGGGTGCTGGCGACGATGGCGGAGGCTCACCTCGGCGTCGGCGACGAGGCCGGCGCGGAGCAGAAATTCCAGGAGGCGTCCTCCGTCGCCACCGCGGCGTGGATGCGAGACAGCACGCAGGAGCAGATGGCGAAGTTGAAAGTGCTCCTGGAGAGGTCCCCGCTCAAGGCGCTGTGAGAATCTCACAGGCCCGCAATGTTCGGGGTGGTGATGGTTGCTTTGCAAGGGGTCAGTTCGAAGCTTATCTGACTTTAAGGAGGCATTCATGCCAGCATTCATCAGTCACAGTATGAGGGACGGCGGGATCTTCTCGGCCCTGCGGGCCGGCTTGATGGGGCAAAACATCCCCACCTGGGACCCCGCGTCAATGGCTTCCGGCGTGTCGCTCGCCGCCCAGTTGCGCGAGGCGATCAACGGTTGCGAGGTCTGTGTCTTCCTGGCGACGAAGAACTCAATCGAGTCTAATTGGTGCATGGCCGAGGTCGGCGCGTTCTGGGGGGCCGGCAAACGCGTCATCGTCTTCGTAGCCGACCCGGAGGTTGATGAGACGAAATTCCCGCCGCAACTGAAAGGCGACCTCTGGACTGATAATTTCGCTCAAGTCGCCAACGACGTGAAGAAGATCATCCTCGCAGCCGACGAGAAGCAAAAGCAGGGGTAGGACTCTATGGCGGCGTACATCAGTCATAGCGAGATCGATGACGCGATGGTCACGGCCCTGCGCGGGGGCTTGAAGGCACAGAACATCGATACCTGGGACCCGACCTCAATGGGGACCGGGTTGTCGCGCAGCGCCCAGGTGCGCGAGGCCATTGGCAACTGCGATGTCTGCATTTTCATGGTGACGCAGAGTTCCCTCAAGGACCCCTGGTGCATGGCCGAGGTCGGCGCGTTCTGGGGGGCCGGCAAACGCGTCATCGTCTTCATGCTCGACCCGAAAGCTGACGAGTCGCTGATCCCGCCACAGTTAAAGGGCGACCTCCCGACGACTAAATTCGAGAAGGTCGTCGAAGACGTGCGGAAGATCATCCTGGAAGCTGACGAGAGGCGGCGGATGGAGGAGGCCCGCCGCCCGAGGAAAGTGTCGGAGATGACAATCGAGATGCTTTACGACGCCCTCGCCTCGCTACGGAGCACGGCCCTGGACAGCCTGCCGATGGGCGAAGCCATGCGGTTAATTCAGGAACACATCTCCCACGACCTGGCCGAAGTGGAGGTCATGCAGCCGTTAATCAACAGGCTCGTCGGCGTCCCGCAGGTGTTCATCGAGGGGGCGGCCAGTAGGTATTGGCCCAAATCATTCACCCTGACGACCAACACGGGGGAGTGGCAAGGCTTCGCCAGCCGCTTCACCAGCTATCAACTCATAGACGAGTATTCCAACTGCCTGCTGATCTTTTACAAAGACAAGTCTTGCGCGGCGGCCGCCGCCGCCAACTCGGTCGTCGTGCAGGAAGGCAAAGTGAGATGCGATGGCTTGATCGTAAATCCGGGCCTCATTGATGTCGGCGAGACCATACAACTCCTGGCTAAAGGCGACGCCTGACGCCAGCGCCTCACGCGCATGCGTCCGAGTCACCCCAACCCTTTCGGAAAAATTAAGGGCCAGCTGCGGCGCTCGTCGTTCCCTCGTTCGGAGGGTCGTTCCGTTTTATCTTAGTC
>DATFCB010000183.1:0-3681 GCA_035253525.1 Pyrinomonadaceae bacterium
CGTCCGCGCCATCAATTTTCGCGGCCTGACCCCTTCGAGGAAGTTAAGTTTTCCGCTGACGGTCGCGCGCGGCGCGAGCCTGACCGTCGAGCTGCTAAACCTCACTCCGCCCACGGCAGCAATCAGCGTCCCCGCAGCCGAGCACCTTTACGACGGCAAACTCTTCGGCCAGGAACTCGCCGTCACCGCGAGCGTCGAGCTTGACGGCGCGACTTTTCCGGTCGAAGCCGCGACGCGCATGGATGTCGCGCCTGCGGTCGAAATCGCGGGCGTCTCGCCGTCGCCTCTAGTCCTGACGCGAGCGGCCCACGGCTTTCCTTCTCCGGGCGTTCTCGGCCTGGGCATAGGCCCCGCGCCCGGTATCAAGTTTTCGCTCCGTTTAATTAACCACCGGGGCGAGCCGTTCAAGGGACGAGT
Source organism: Pyrinomonadaceae bacterium (assembly GCA_035253525.1). Taxonomy (GTDB): domain Bacteria; phylum Acidobacteriota; class Blastocatellia; order Pyrinomonadales; family Pyrinomonadaceae; genus QHXM01. The sequence continues at coordinate 418 of DATFCB010000183.1, forward strand.
CGTCATCGGAGGGGATGTTTCTAAAGCCACTGCGGCGGGGGGCGTGCCCGTCACGCTCGCGGCCAAAGAAGAGCGCGCGGTAGAAGTGCGCCGCGAAGGCGACTTCACCTTAATAGCAGATTCCGTCAGGGGCGGCGCTCACGCCATCCCCAACGTCGTCACGTTTCACGTCGTCGAAGATGACAGCTCAAGAGCCGTCGTTCAGAGCAAGGTTCGCGTCGTCTGGGCGGACGCGAGCGTCGCGCCCAATCTGCGCGTCGGCTACGTGCGCAGTTTCGACGACACGCTCAGGGACTCGCTCTCCGCGCTCGGCGTCGAGGCCAAAGAGCTGAAGGTTGAGGACGTGAGCGCGGGCGACCTTTCAAAGTACCACGCCATCATCGTTGACAACCGCGGCTATCAGGCTCACCCGGAGTTGGTCGCCGCTAATCAACGTCTGCTCGACTACGTCCGCGAGGGCGGCACACTCATCGTCTTTTATCACCGCACGAACGAGTGGAACCCGGACGCGGAGAAGAAGCGCCCGCAACTCGCGCCCTACCCGCTCACGCTCGGCAACTCGCGCGTCACGGACGAGACCGCGCCCATACAGTTCACCGAGCCGCAGCATCAGCTTTTGAACTACCCGAACAAGATCACGCCGGAAGATTTCAGCGGGTGGATTCAGGAGCGCGGGCTCTATTACCCGGAGAAGTGGGACGCGCACTACAGCGCGCCGCTCGCCATGAGCGACCGAGGCGAAGCGCTCTTGCGCGGCGGGCTGCTCGCGGCCGACTACGGGCGCGGGCGCTACGTCTACACGAGCATGGTCTGGTACAGACAACTTCGCGCGGGCGTCCCCGGCGCGTACCGCGTGCTCGCCAACATGATCAGCTATGGCCGCCGGGAGAGATGACTTAAGAAGTGACCTTCGCGCCTTCAGGCCCGACACCGGAAGGATGTGCATAGATGAGATGGAGAATTGGCACACTCCTGATCTGCTTAATCCTCACCCACGCGATCAGCGCACACGGGCAAAAGAAAGACGAAGCCCGCCTCTTCCCAGTCCGCCAGGACGGGAAGTGGGGCTATATCAACGGCGCGGGCCAGGTGGTCATCGCAACGCAGTTCGACGACGCCTGGGACTTCGCGGACGGGATGGCCTACGTGCGCACGGGCGGGCGGCGCGGCGTCATAGACCAGACAGGGAACCTCGTGATTGACCTCCAGCAGGTTGACTTCGCCGGGCGCTTTTCCGAGGGGCTCGCGCCGGTCCAGACCGGCGGGCAGAACCCGCGCCGCGGCTTCATAGACAAGAAGGGCAAGCTCGTCATCGCGCCGCAGTTCGACGCGGTCGAGAATTTCCTTGAGGGCTTGGCCGTCGTCATGGTCGAACGCAAGTACGGCTTCGTGGACAAGACCGGGAGGCTCGTCATCAAGCCGCAGTTCGAGAAAGCCTACCCCTTCCACGACGGGCTGGCGCTCGTCATCGTCAACAACAAGCACGGCTTCATAGACCGCAAGGGGAAAATCGTCATCCCGGCCCAGTACCAGAACGCCTACCACTTCTCCGAGGGACTGGCGAACGCCAAGCTGGGCCAAAAGTACGGCTTCATAGACAAGAAGGGGAAGGTCGCCATCCAGCCGCAGTTCGACTTCACAGGAACCTTCAACGAAGGGCTGGCCCCGATCATCATGGAAGGCAAGTACGGCTTCGTGGATAAGACGGGCAAGGTCGTCATCAATCCGCAGTTTGAATGGACCGCAGGCTTTTCGGAAGGCTTGGCGGTCATCTCGGAAAAGCGCAAGTATGGCTACATAGACAGGACAGGCAAAGTTGTTGTCGCGCCCGAATTCGACACCGCGCTGCCCTTCTCCGGCGGCGTGGCGAAGATTTACGTGAAGGGGAAGCACGGCTACATAGACAAGACCGGGAACTTCATCTGGAAGCCGTCGAAGTAGTATCGACCTCACTCTCCGCCGCTCTTGCCTTCCAGCTCGGCGCGTGCGCGCGCGAGAAAAGTCTTCATCATCTGGCGGACGCGCGACTCGACGCCCGCGCTGAGGCGGCCCTCGCCCAGTAGGGCGGCCGCGAGGTGTAATTCTCTGGCGTGGGCGCGTCTCAACTCGACGCGCAGCGCGACGCGCGCGAGGGTGCGCGTAGGCCCGAGGTCATCGAAGGCGATGGCGTAGCGCAGCAGGTTCTTCTCTTCGGTCGCGGCCGGCCCCCACTCGACGCGCGACTCGCTCTCGTCCCTACGCTCCAGCTCGAACTTGCCGCGCGCCGCGCCGACGAGCGGGATGTCGGCCCGCACAGTCCAGGCGGCCGTGTCCGCTCCTCCCTGCTCTACGCTCTCCACGCCCGGCATCAGCCGCGCGAAGCTCTGCGGGTCCGCGAAGAGGGCGCGCACGCGCCCTACACTCGCCCCTAGCTCCAAATCCTCACGAAACTCTGCACGGACGCGAAACATAGTAAAGTAGTGGTCAGTGGTCAGTGGTCGGTGGTCAGTGATTGAGTCTCGGCGGCCCTGATGTCTGATAGCTAACGGTCAATATTCACTGCCAGGATTTTAACTGACCACCGACCACTGACCACTGACCACTGCTCTTTCACATTGCCGACGGAAAGAGAATGGCGTTGAAGAAGAGGCGGACGGTGGTGCGCCAGATGCCGCGGAAGCTGGGGTCTTCCGCGAAGAGGATGACGTGGCCGCGCCCCGCGTGCTCCTCTATGACGTAGGCCGTACCTTTCAGCAACCGCTCCGTGTTGTTCGGCCAGATGAAGCCCGAGAGACGCAGCTCTTGCTTCTCGTCCGGCGAGAAGATGACCGCGTTCGTCCCCTCCTTCGACGGGCGGAAGAAGTAGCCGGAGTTGACCAGCACGGGCAGGTACTGGTCTTCGTAGCCGTAAGTCAAGTAAGTCGTCCGGTCGACGCTGGCGCGCATGATCGCGCCGGGCACGGCCTCCGGCACTTCGCCCGGTCGCGCTGAGGGCGAGGCGATGAGCGGCAACTCCGGCGGCGCGCCTTCGAGTCTCTCCGTCTGGTCCGACGCCTCGCGCTGCTGCTCCGCGGCGGTCTGCCCCTGGCCCTGCCGCCTGCGGCGCGTCGCGGCCTGCTGGCCCGATGTGCCAGTTTCCGCGAGGGGCGTCGGCGTCGGCTCGGGCCTGGCCTCGTCCGGCTTCGACGGCTTCTCCTCGTCCTCCTCGGAGCCGACCAGGCGCGACGAGGTCAGGTTCACGTCCTTGAGCGCGGCGAAGACGGCCGCGCCCTTGACGCAGATGAG
>DATFCB010000184.1:0-3894 GCA_035253525.1 Pyrinomonadaceae bacterium
CCTCTGCCCTCATCCCTCCCTCCGTTGCATTCGCGCATCATTTATAACCACCGGCTGCTGGACGCGGGCGTTGCGCGCGCGAGTGTAGTCACGCCCGTCTCGCTCTACGGGCGCGGCGTCTTCACCACGCTCGCCGTTCACAACCGCACGCCGTTTCTCTGGTCCGAACACTGGCTCCGCCTCAAAGAGCACGCCGCGCGCGCGGGCGTAAGCCTGGGTGAGTTAAACGAGCAGAACGTCAGGGAATCGCTCGGGCAACTTATTGAAGCGAACCGCGTGCGTGAGGGACGCGCGCGCATCACGCTGCTGGCGACGAAGGAGCACGGCGTCTGGAAGGCGGAGAACGTAGGGCCGGAGCGCGTTGCGGACCTGTTGATTATGACCGCCGAGGCGCACGCCGCTTCGGAAGACGGACTCGCGCTCACCGTCTCGCCTTACCGCATCAGCACGATGGCGGCGCTCGTCGGCGTCAAGAGCGTCAACTACCTGGAACACATACTGGCCTGGGAAGAGGCGCGGGCGCGCGATTTCGACGAGGCCGTCATCTTGAACGAGCGCGGCGACCTGGTCTCGGCGACGCTCGCCAACATCTTCTGGGTGAGAGGTGGGACGATTCACACGCCCGCGCTCGCGACGGGCGCGCTCGCGGGCACGACGCGCTCGTGCATCATGGAGTTGGCGGGCGAAATCTCCGCCCCGCTCGTCGAAGGCGTGTACGACCTCTCGGACCTGGGCGACGCCGACGAAGTCTTTCTCACCTCCGCCGGCCACGGCGTCCGCATCGTGACGACCTTCGACTTCCGCCGCTACACAGTCCCCGTCGGCTCAATCGCCCTGCGCCTGCGCGAAGCCCTGCGCCAGTTGACGCTCGACGTAGAGTAGAGCGCCGCGTCGGCCGTCGCGCGCGCTCTCTCTGCTGGAAGCGGGCGGGTTTTAAGCCTTTGAGAATAGTGTGCGCGCTCAGTTGTCGGCGGCGGCTATGATATAATCCACGGCCTGATTCAAACCCGGTTCAATAAGTGCGGAAATAGCGGGCTTTATTTTCGACTCCCAGGAGGATTCGCCAGATGGCTACCGAACTCAAGCGCGCCGGCACGTCGCTCGACAAGATAGAGGAACTCTTAGGCGGGGACGCGCGCCAGCTTCTCGAACACGAGTCGCGCACCATTCCGAAAGAGCAGGTTCAAGTGCCCGGCCCGGACTTCGTTGACCGCGTCTGGACGAACTCGGACCGCAACCCTTCGGCGCTGCGCTCGATCCAAACGCTCTTCGACAACGGGCGGCTGCGCGGCACGGGCTATCTCTCTATCTTGCCCGTTGACCAGGGTATAGAGCACTCGGCGGGCGCGTCGTTCGCCCCGAACCCGCAGTACTTCGACCCGGAGAACATCGTCCGCCTCGCCATCGAGGGCGGCTGCAACGCCGTCGCCTCGACCTTCGGGGTGCTCGGCATCGTCGCGCGCAAGTTCGCGCACAAGATTCCCTTCGTCGTCAAAATTAATCACAACGAGTTGTTGACCTACCCGAACAAGTTCGACCAGGTGCTTTTTGGCACAGTAGATCAGGCGAAAGATATGGGCGCGGTGGCCGTCGGCGCGACCGTCTACTTCGGCTCTGAGGAGTCCACGCGGCAGATCACGGAGATCAGCCAGGCGTTCGCCTACGCGCACGAGCTTGGGATGGCGACGATTCTTTGGTGCTACCTGCGCAACCCGAAGTTCAAAACCAAAGAGGGCGACATGCACGCGGCCGCCGATTTGACGGGGCAGGCCAACCACCTCGGCGTCACCATCCAGGCCGACATCATCAAACAGAAACTGCCGACGAATAACGGCGGCTACAACGCGCTCAACATCGAAAGCTCCTACGGCAAGACGAATAAGAAAATCTACGACGAGCTGACGACGGACAACCCGATTGATTTGGTCCGCTACCAGGTCGCCAACTGCTACATGGGGCGCTGCGGTCTGATCAACTCTGGCGGCGAGTCGAAGGGGTCGTCAGACCTGGCCGAGGCCGTGCGCACCGCCGTCATCAACAAGCGCGGCGGCGGCATGGGCCTCATCTCCGGGCGCAAAGCCTTCCAGCGCCCGATGGACGAAGGCGCGGCCCTCCTGCACGCCATCCAGGACGTGTACCTGGCCGAAGAGATCACGGTCGCCTAATCAAGGGATGAGGGATGAAAGGGGTCGAGTGAACTGCTCACCGAGTCATTGACTCGATGGCTGTTCATTCATCCCTCATCCCTCATCCCTTCGATGGTCGTCTAGGCAAGTGGGGCGCTCGTGTGCTATACATCAGGGGCACGCGTTACCGATGTTCGCGGCCCGCCGAACGCGAGCGGACGCGAGTTGTCGAGCCTGGGTTTCTCGCTCTTAAAAGTAATTTTCATCCGGCACGTTCCGCGCCGACCGGGAGCGGGTTAAGTTTAATAATAATAATTGACAGACCCCTCCCCTCGTGAGGTCGGTCCCCCGAAAGCCATGTCTGCATCACTGAAAGTTACCCCTGAATCTTTCGGTCGCAACGTCGGGCGCTGGCTCGACATTGCCAGAAACAATATCCTGTTCAGCTACTGGATCGGGTTCTTCACGGACCCGCTGACAGTCGTCTTCCTCTTAATCTGGGACATCGCCGTCCTCGGCAGCAATGCGCTCGTGCTCGCGGCCTCTTTTACGGCGGGGCTGCTCGGCTGGACGCTCCTGGAGTACTGCTTTCACCGCTGGATATATCATAGAGGCCGGACGCTGTTGCACGCGGGCCACTCGCTGCATCACGAAGACCCGAAGATGCTCATCGGAATGCCCTGGTTTTTGAATACAAGTGTGTACATGGGCGTCTGGTACGTCTTCACCTACTGGCTGGAGGCACGCTACGTTTCCGGCTTCTCCGCCGGTGTGCTGGCCGGCTTCATCTTCTACTACTGCTTCCACCACATTCACCACCACTTCAATCCGAAAAGCGCGTGGTACAGAAAACTCAGGACTCACCACAAGATTCATCATCAAATTCCGGGCACAAACTTCGGAGTCACGATGATCTTCTGGGACCGCGTCTTCAGGACGACCTACCGCAAAACTGAAAGTCCTACGAAAACTAGAAACCACGCCCGCACGGCCTAAAAGCGATTCTTTGCGCCTTTGCGGGAGAAAACCAAAACCATTTACTCACGCTGGAGGCGCAAAGACGCTAAGGGGTTGAGTCAGTTCATGCGTCGTCTTTGCAGGCTGTCGGTCTATGCGTTGCGGCCCGAGTCTTGGTATGATGACGGCCGTCATTTGAAGACGAAGACGCTGCACTGAAAATTCTTGCACCCCGAACAGGCGACGACAGCAGATGTAGAAATCCTCCGGGCCATCGCGGGCGGAGACGAGCAGGCTCTGGCCGCGCTCTACGACCGCTACCGCTTAATCCTTTTCGGCCTCATTGTCCGTATATTACATAGCCAGCCGGAGGCTGAAGACGTTTTGCAGGAAGTTTTCCTTCAGGTCTGGCGCAGGGCTTCGGATTTCGACGAAAAGCGCGGGCGGCCCTTTACGTGGCTGGTGACGCTGGCGCGCAGCCGTGCCATCGACCGTCTGCGCTCGACGAGCGCGCGCGAGCGCACGGCGGATGAGGCAGCGCGGGCCGCGCCCGACAGCATCTCTGATGCGGCGGCGGACGCCGTGAAATCCGAGCAGGGCGAGATCGTGCGGAGTGCCCTGGCCGAGTTGCCGGAGGAGCAGCGCCGCACGCTCCTGCTCGCCTATTTTGAGGGGCTCACGCAAACCGAGATCGCCGAACGGACGGGCATCCCGCTCGGCACTGTCAAGACGCGCATGCGATCCGGGCTCATCAAGCTGCGCGAACTGTTGAGCGGGCGCGACAAGGAGCTGCTTTAGGCTTAAACAAAAT
>DATFCB010000185.1:0-11986 GCA_035253525.1 Pyrinomonadaceae bacterium
TACAGGCGCGCCCGAGGCAGCGCCGAAGGTACGGGAGAAGAATTGTCTTGAGCGAGAGCAGTCCGAGCGTGGACGAGCGCCGCAGGGGCGCGAAAGAAACGCCGCCGGAACCATTCGTCATACCCCTCTGGGGCGTCAACATCATACGGGTTCCCCTGTACCTGATGTCGCGCCTCTTCTGGCGTATCACGTACAAGGGGGTGAAGAATATTCCGAAGACCGGCGGCGTCATCATCGCCTCCAACCACCAGACCTACCTGGACCCGATGTGGATGTCACTGCCGGTCAGGCGCGAGATACGTTATCTGGCCTGGAGCGAGAGCTTCGACTGGCCGTTCGTCGGAAAGATGATCACGTTTCTGGGGGCGTGGCCGATTCAGATTAAGAAGGCCGACCGGACGGCGATTCGTCGCTCGCGTCAGTGGCTGAAGACGGGCGGGGCGGTCGTCATCTTCCCGGAAGGCGGGCGGTGTCAGCCGGACGGCAAGCTGCTCACATTCGAGGCGGGTGCGGCGCGCATGGCGCTCGAAGCGAACGTCCCCATCCTGCCCATCACGATTCGCGGCGGCCACCGCGCCTGGCCCAAAGGCTTTCGCCTCCCTCGTCCAGGCAAAGTCGAACTCGTCTACCACCCGCTTCAACACGTCACCATCGAAGAAGGCGAGGACGCGCGCCAGGCATCACGACGCGAGACGGACCGCCTCGCCGCAACCATCGGCAGCGCACTGTGAAGAGCAGTGGTCAGCGGTCAGTTAAGAAGGCAGCCGTGCTAATCACACTTGCTGCCTTCTTTCTTTTAACTGACCACCGACCACTGACTACTGACCACTGTTGTTCTGCTGTTGCCGCCGGCGTTCCTCGCGGCGCTGGCGTTCGAGTTCCTGTTGCTGTTTGATGATGGCCCTTCTGCGCACGCGCTCGGCGCGGCGGGCGGCGTCTTGCGCCCGGCGTGTTTGTTCCTTGATATACTCCTGAAATTCGGGGGTTCCCGGTGGCGGGACCTTGCCGGGGCGTCTTTGGGGGATGGGCGGCTCCTCCGTGTCCGGCGGCTCGGGCATCTCGCCGACGTTAACGTCGGGCGAGTCGTCCTCGTCCGACTCGTCGCTCTCGTCCGCCTGCTTGCCCTTCGCCGTCTTGTCCTTGTGGCGAATTATCACTACCGGAGAATTCGTTGGGACCGGCGGCGCTTCCGCCTCGGCTTTCTTCTCAGTCTCCTTCTCAGCTTCCTTCTTCGAGCCGTCATCCACTGTGTTGCCCGCCTCTGGCGTGGGCGACGCGGTCTGTATGCTCTCCTGCGGTGTCGCGGGCGTCGGCGCGGGCTGGCTCGTGAAGGTGTAGACGGCGGCGGCCACGGCCAGCAGCACGGCGGCGCTCGCAACGATGCCTATGACGCGGCGGCGCGGCATCCCGTTTCTCTTCGCCGCGACCTTCGTCAACACGGAGCCTGGGTCCGTGTCGCCCTTCGAGGCAGGCTCGCTCGTCGCAGGCACAGGGTTGATGGAGGTCGCCGCCCCGTCTTCCCGCACCGTCCCGGACGCTTCCGCGCCCTGGCCGCCCGCGCGGGTCGCGGGCACGGCGGCGAACATCAACTGCGTGTCCTGTTCGTAGACGTTGGCCGTCGAGGCGGGCGTCGCGCTCGTGTCCCTACTGATGGTGTGGACCTGGCGCGCGGCTTCGCGCATCTCGTCGCGCATCTCGGCGGCCGATTGCGGGCGCTGCCCTGCGTTCTGTGCCATCGCCCTGTGGATGACTTCGGCGACGGCGGGCGTGACCTGCGCGTGCACGTCGTTGGCGGGGAGCAAGGGGTCCGGCTGGCCGTTGAGCACGGCGGTCGCGCGCGTCAGCGCGTCCGGCGGTGCGATACCCGTCAGCAGGTGGTAGAGCGTCGCGGCCAGGCTGTAAAGGTCGCTGCGGGGGTCCGTGCCCGCGCCCTGAATCTGTTCGAGCGATGCGTAGTGGCGCGAGTAGCCGAAGACGCTCTTCGTCGCGGTCGTCTGCTGCGCGAGCGTCCCCTTCGCCAATCCGAAATCGAGAAGGACGATGTGCTTGCGCGGCGTGAGCTTCAAATTCTGCGGCTTGATGTCGCGGTGGATGATGGATGGCTCCTGCGTGTGCAGGTAATCCAGCGCGTCTAAAAGTTGGTCCGCCCAACTGAGGACTTCGGAGAGCGGAAACGCGCCGCCACGCTCCTTCAATTTCTCGGCCAGGTCGTCGCCCGCGATGTACTCCATCACGATGAACTGGCCGTCTTCCTCTGTGAAGTGGTCCGAGACGCGCGGCAGTGCGGGGTGGCGCAGGTGATTCAGGAGCCGCGCCTCGCGCTCGAAAGCCTTGCGCAGGTTGGGGTCGTCGAAGAAAGTCTCTTTCAGCGCGACCGTGCTGCCGAAGCGCTGGTCGGTCGCCACGTAGACCGCGCCCATCCCGCCCTGCCCGATCTGGTGCTGGACGAGGTAACGGTTCTGTAGCAGCGTGTTGGGCGCAATCATCTGTCGGTCCCCTCCGCCGACCAAGTATAGCTAAAAGCAGTGATAAGTGATAAGTGGTGAGTGATGAGTGATAAGACAAAGCCTTGTTTTTAACTTATCACTCATCACTCATCACTTATCACTGCATTTTGAGTACGCGCATCATCTCGTCGTGGACGAGGCCGTTGGTGGCGAGGATGGGGGGCGTGTAGATGTTGAAGGGCGCGTTGTCGTAGTCGGAGACGCGGCCGCCTGCTTCGGCGACGAGGAGGACGCCGGCGGCAACGTCCCAGGGGCGCAGTCCCTCCTCCCAGAAGCCGTCGAAGCGGCCGCAGGCGACGTAGGCCAGGTCGAGCGCGGCCGAGCCGTCGCGGCGCACGGCCTGCCCGTGCATGATGAAGTTTTTGAAGTGGCGCACGAAGTCGCCGCGCCCGCGCACGTCGTAAGGGAAGCCCGTGCAGAGGAGCGCGCTGTTCAAGTCGTCCACGTCGGAGACGCGTATGCGGCGGCCGTTCAAGGCCGCGCCCTCGCCTCGCTCTGCCGTGAACGTCTCCTCGCGCATGGGGTCGTAGATGACTCCCAGCTCGACGTGGCCCGCGCGTTCGAGCGCGACGGAGACGCAGAAGCAGGGATAGCCATGCGCGTAATTGGTCGTGCCGTCCAGGGGGTCTATGATCCACTTCCACTCGCCCTGGCCTTCGTGACGGACGCCCGCGGCCTCCGCCTCTTCGGCGAGAATCGCGTGGCGCGGGTAATGCGACTTGATGCGCTCGATGATGAAACGCTCGGCGGCCAGATCGGCCTCCGTCACGATGTCTATGTCGCCCTTGTTGGAGACTTCTATAGCGCGCCCGAAGCGCTCGGCCAGGATGCGCCCGGCGTCGTGCGCGGTCTGAATTGCAAAATTAAGCATGAAAAAGTTGTCAGTAATCAGTAATCAGCAAAGGCAATCTGTCTTTGCTGATTACTGATTACTATCTTTTGAGAATCGCAATGACTTCCGTCTGAATCGGCTGGCCCGTCACGACGGCGTCGCGGTCCGTGACGTGAACGTCTATCTCGGAGCGAATGCCGAATTTGCCTTCGAGGTAGATGCCGGGCTCTATGGAAAAGGTGGTGCGCGGGATGATGCGGCGCGAGTCGCGCGTTTCGAGGTTGTCTATGTTCGCGCCGTTGCCGTGAACTTCCGTGCCGATGGAGTGGCCCGTGCGGTGTATGAACTGGTCGCCGTAACCCGCGCGCTTAATCACGCCGCGCGAAACGTCGTCCACGTCCGCACCCTTGATGGGGCGGCCTGCGCGCATGTTCTCCTGCACGAACTGGACGGCCGCGTCGCGTGCCTCGCGCACGATGTTGAAGACCTTCACGTACTCTTCGGGCACGCTCTCGCCGACGTAGCCCGTCCAGGACTGGTCAGTGTAGACCGCGTCGGGCTTCTTCACTTTGGCCCACACGTCGAAGAGCACGAAGTCGCCGCGCTTGATGGGGGCGTGGCGGTCGCGCGTCGGCTCGTAGTGCGGGTTCGCGGCGTTGGCGTTGACGGCGACGATGGGCGGCTCGTTGTCGCTCTCCAAGCCTTCTTCGGCGTAGCGGCGCACCATGAATTGCTGTATGTCGTATTCGGTCGTCGGCTCATTCGCTTTGATGCGGCGCGCTATCTCGTCGAAGCCTTCGATGATGATGCGGTGAATTTTGTCGGAGGCTTCCTTGTGCATCTCGAACTGCGCGGGCGTCCAAGCGGCCTCGAATCGCTGCACGAGGTCTGCGCTGGAGACGGGCGTGACGCCGAAGGAGCGGAGCAATTCGATTGTGCCGGCGTCCACGCGCGACATGTAGGGGATGTCGTTGTCCGGCGAGTACTGCATGGCGATGCGTGTCTCTTGCCGGTAGTAGACGCGCATCTTCCCGCGCTGCGTGTGCATGAGGCCGCTGCGGCTGACGGTGGCCGCCAGCGTCTCGCGCAGGTAATTGTGAAGCTGCTGCCAGGGCAGGTAGACGAGTTTTCTGCCGGGCAGCGTGTCTAGCTTGTCGCGCTCAATCGAGTGGACGAGCTTGACGGGCTCGCCCGTCGCCGGGATGAAGTAGAACCAGCGGCGCGTCGTCAGCCCGCGCTGGCCCATTTTGAGAATGCGGTAGGCCAAGGGGTCCGAGCCGCGGAAGTCGTAGAAGAGCCAGCCGTCGAGCTTCGCTTCCCTGAGCGCCGCCTGAATCTCCCTGACGCGCTCGGCCGCCTCCTGCTGCGCGCCTTCACCCTGCGCGCGCGCGTTAGAGAAAGCAGAGAACAGGAGCAGGACTGTGCCGGCAATAATAGATCGCCTCATAAGTTTTCATCCTGTTTTGGATTGAGCATGGGGACATGGACGCCCTTCGCGCGGGCCGTCTCTTCGGCCTCCTCATAGCCCGCGTCAACGTGGCGCGCGACGCCGAGGCCGGGGTCATTGGTGAGCACGCGGTTCAGGCGGCGCGAGGCTTCCTCGGTGCCGTCCGCGACGGAGACCTGACCGGCGTGTAGCGAGTAGCCGATGCCGACGCCGCCGCCGTGATGAAACGAGACCCAGCTCGCGCCGCTCGCCGTGTTCAAGAGCGCGTTCAAAATGGGCCAGTCCGCGACGGCGTCCGAGCCGTCGCGCATCCCTTCCGTTTCGCGGAAGGGCGAGGCGACGCTCCCTGTGTCAAGGTGGTCGCGGCCGATGGCTATAGGCGCTTCGAGGTCGCCGCGCCTGACTAAATCATTAATCGCCTCGCCCATCTCGGCGCGCTCGCCGTAGCCAAGCCAGCAGATGCGCGCGGGCAGACCCTGAAACTGCACGCGGTTGCGCGCCAAAGTGAGCCAGCGGTTGAGCGTCTTGTCTTCGGGGAAGAGTTCGAGCGCGAGGTCGTCCGTCTTGCGTATGTCTTCCGCGCTGCCCGAGAGCGCGACCCAGCGGAAAGGGCCTTTGCCCTCGCAGAACAACGGGCGTATGTATTCCGGCACAAAACCCGGAATCTCGAAGGCATCCCTGCATCCCGCGTCGAGCGCCTGCTTGCGTATGTTGTTGCCGTAGTCGAAGGCGATTGCGCCCGCCCGTTTCAAGTCGAGCATCGCCTGGACGTGCACGGCCATTGACTGCATCGAGCGCACGACGTACTCGCGCGGGTCCGCGCGGCGCAACTCTGCGGCCTCTTCGAGACTCAACCCCTCGGGGACATAGCCGTTCAGGGGGTCGTGCGCGCTCGTCTGGTCCGTGACGGCGTCCACAGAGATGCCGCGACTGACTATCTCCGGTAAAACTTCAGCGCAGTTGCCGACGAGCCCGACCGCCAGGGCGTTGCCCGTCAGCCGCGCCTCTTCGCAGAGCGCAACGGCTTCGTCGAGCGAGTGAGCCAGCCGGTCGCAGTAGCCCGTGTCAATCCGCCGACGGATGCGCGCCTCGTCCACGTCTATGCCGAGGAAGACCGCGCCGTTCAGGGTCGCTGCTAAAGGCTGTGCGCCGCCCATTCCGCCCATCCCGCCCGAGACGACGAGCTTTCCCGTCAGGCTCCCGCCGAAATGTCTATCGGCCATCGCGGCAAACGTCTCGAACGTGCCCTGGACGATGCCCTGCGTGCCGATGTAAATCCAAGAGCCCGCAGTCATCTGCCCGTACATCATCAGCCCTTTGCGCTCAAGCTCGTGGAAGTTATCCCAATTGGCCCACGCGCCGACGAGGTTCGAGTTGGCGATGAGGACGCGCGGGGCGTGCTCGTGTGTGCGGAAGACGGCGACGGGCTTGCCGGACTGCACGAGCAGCGTCTCTTCGTTCCCGAGGGCTTGCAGTTCGCGGACGATGGCGTCGAACGCCGCCCAGTTGCGCGCGGCCTTGCCCGCCCCGCCGTAGACGACCAGATCATCCGGGCGCTCGGCCACGTCCGGGTCCAGGTTGTTCATCAGGCAGCGCAGCGCCGCCTCCTGATGCCAGCCCTTACAGTTGAGGCTCGCGCCGCGCGGCGCGCGAATCGTTCGCATGATAACGAAGGGATGAGGGCGGAGGGATGAGGGATGAAATAAAAGCTCTCTGTCTTTTCTTCATCCCTCATCCCTCATCCCTCATCCCTATTTCTGGTACGGTAACCCGTGAATGATCGTGTAGGCCCTGTATAACTGCTCGGCCAGCACGACGCGCGCCATCTCGTGCGTCAGCGTCAGGCGCGTCAGCGACCAGCGCGAGTGAGCGCGTTCCATCACCTCACGCGAGACGCCGTTGTGGCCGCCGATAACGAACGCGACTTCCTTCGCACCCTTGTTCTGCCACTTTTCAACTTCGGCCGCCAAAGCAGGCGAACTCCACTCGCGGCCCTCTACGTCCAGGAGCACGACCAGCGCGTCGCGATGGAGCGCGCCTATGATGCGTTTCCCCTCGTCTTCGATGCCTTCTCGCTCTGTACGCGCCGCACTTTCCCGCAGTTCCGTGACTTCGCATCGCACGAAGCGCCTCAACCGGGCCAGATAATCTTCAACAAGCGCCCGCAGGTGCTCGTTCTTAGTCTTCCCCACCCAGACCAGACGAAATATCATCTTTGAAGGGATGAGGGATGAGGGATGAGGGATGAAGTAAAGCCCGTCAAAAACAATGATTCGATGAACGGTTCACTGAAAATCCTTTCATCCCTCATCCCTCATCCCTCTCGCATACCTTGCGAGCTTCTCGTAAAGGTTCTTGCGGCTGATGCCGAGCAGCCGCGCGGCCGCAGCCTTGTTGCCCTTCGTTGCGGCCAGCGTCTCCCTGACGTAGTCGGCCTCAAGCTCCGCGAGCGTCAGCCTCTGTTTCGCGCGCTTCTGCAACTCGACCGACGCGCGCATCGCTTCCGGCAAATCGGCGGCAGTGATTCGACTGTCGGCCGCGACGATGACGGCGCGCTCGACGGTGTTCGCCAGTTCGCGCACGTTGCCGGGAAAGTCGTAAGCCTTGAGGACCGCCAGCGCCTCTGCCGAAAGCGTAGCGCCCGCGCGCCCGTGCTTGGTCGCGTAAGTTTTCAAAAAGCCGCGTGCCAGTTTCTCTATGTCCTCGCGCCGCTCGCGCAGCGGCGGGACGTGCAACCGCACGACGTTCAACCTGTAAAAGAGATCTTCGCGGAAGGCGCGGCGGCGCACCGCGTCGTCCAAATCAACGTTGGTGAGCGCGACGAGCCGCGCGTCCACGCGGATCATCTTGCGGCCCCCCAGCCTCTCGAACTCGCGCCCCTCTATGACACGCAACAGTTTCGCCTGCGCGTCCGTCGTCAGGTGCGCGATCTCGTCTAAAACGAGCGTGCCCTTGTGCGCCGCTTCGAGGCGGCCGGGCCGCCCCTCGGTCGCGCCCGTGAACGCGCCGCGCTCGTAGCCGAAAAGCTCTGCTTCCAACAACTCGCTCGGCAGCGACGCGCAATCAATCTTGACGAGCGGGCCGCCCGCGCGCGCCGACCGCTCGTGTATGAAAGCGGCTATCGCGTCTTTGCCCGCGCCCGACTCGCCCGTCACGAGCACGTTGGCCTCCGCCGGGGCGACGCGTTCGGCGAGGCGGACGGCCTCGCGCATCGCATCCGACAGCGCCACGATTTCGATCACGATTCTCAGTTTCTCAAAGAGCCTTTATCGTCGCCCTCGCCCGCGAGGTCCGCAGGGAGCGCGACGCGCTTTGCATCACGCCACAGTCTTTCGAGGTCGTAGAACCTGCGCGCCTTGTCCTCGAAGACGTGCAGGATGAAGTCGCCGTAATCAACCAGCACCCACTCGGCCGTGTTGTAGCCCTCCACGCGCGCGGGCCGCGTGCCCTGCTTCTTCAACTGCTCGACCACCTCGTCCGCGATGGCCTGCACCTGCCGGACGTTCGTCCCGCTCGTGATGAGAAAGTAGTCCGTGAAGCTCGCCACCTCGCGCAAATCGAGCACGACCATCTCCAGCGCCTTCTTGTCGCCGGCGGCAGTGAGCGCCGTGCAGATGCGCTCGTCCAACTGCTCGACGCACTCGTCCGCGCTCGTCTGCGCGGCGGGCTGTTCTTTCGACGCCGCGCGCCCCTTGGCGGCCACGGCCTTAGCCGTGCTCTGCTCAGGGTGTAAGACCTGTTCCTTGATTGATGGATTCTCTTTCATGCTTCTTCGTAGAGCCTATACTTTCTGATGTAGTCGGCGACCGGCGGCGGAACCAGTTTGGCCCAGTCGCCCATCCGTCCCTCGCGCACGGCCCGTCGGATCGCGGTCGCCGAAACGTCCAACTGCACCGCGTCGGTCACGTAAATCTTCGGCCCGGTGCCCGCGTCTTCGCTCCTTTGCACGCCCGCTTCATTCGAGCCGCGCAGGTCAACGATTCTTTCCCTGACGGCGGGCGTGACGTGCCCTGTGCCCAACTCGTATCCGGGCCGCGTCACGACGATGTGATTCGAGAGCGAGAGCACGCGCTCCCACTCGCGCCAGGTCGTTATGTCGGCCCAAGAGTCCGCGCCCATCACGAAGAAGACCGACGCCCCGCTCCCCAACGTCTCGCGCATCCGTGAGAGCGTTTCCCACGTGTAAGGCCGCTCCGGCGCGTCTAATTCCACAGCCGAGACGCGGAAGTCGTTTCTAGCCTGCGTCGCGAGCGCCAACATCGCGTAGCGTTGGAGCGCAGGCGTGACAGCCGCCTCGCGCTTGTGCGGCGCGACGTAGGCCGGAATGAAAAGCACCTCGTCGAGCGCGAAAAGTTTTGAAAGACCTTCGGCCACAGCGATGTGGCCTTTGTGAACCGGGTCAAACGTCCCGCCGTAGAGAGCTATGCGTCGCATTAAGCCGTCACGCCGCCGAAAATTTCAGTCACGAAGCCGCGCGCAACTCGTCAGCCTCGCGCCCGTGTGAAGCGTTAATCTCATCGAGGGTGCGCGACACGGCGCTGACCAGTTCTTTCACGCCCTGCCTCGTCGCCGAAGAGATGGCGTAGAAGGCGCGCCCTTCGGCCTCCGCCTTTCGTCGCAAACTCTCAAGCCGCTCCGGCTCGTCGAGCGCGTCCACTTTGGTCGCGACGACTATCTGCGGGCGCGCGGCCAGGCGCGCGTCATAAGCTGCAAGCTCGCGGTTGATCGTCTCGTAATCGCCAACCGCGTCGCGGCCCGAGAGCGACGACACGTCAACGAGGTGGAGCAGCAACTTGGTCCGCTCGACGTGGCGCAGGAAACGGTCGCCCAAGCCCGCGCCCTTGTGCGCGCCCTCAATCAGGCCCGGAATGTCCGCCACGACGAAGGTGCGAAACTCGCCCAGGTCAACGACGCCGAGGTGCGGCTCAAGCGTCGTGAAAGGGTAGTCGGCGATCTTCGGCTTGGCGGCCGAGATGGTCGAGATGAGCGTTGACTTGCCCGCGTTCGGGAAGCCGACCAGCCCCACGTCCGCGAGCAGTTTCAGCTCCAACTGTAACTCGCGCTCCTCGCCCTCGCTCCCCTCCTGGTGGTAGCGGGGCGCGCGATTGGTCGAGGTCGCGAAGTGAGCGTTGCCGAAGCCGCCGCGCCCGCCCTTTGCAGCGAGCCAGCGCTCGCCGTGCTCCGTAAAGTCCTTGAGCAGTTCATTGCTCGCGGCGTCGTAGACCTGCGTACCCACGGGGACGCGCACGGTCGTATCCACGCCCTCGCGCCCCGAACGGTTCGAGCCTTCGCCGTGGCGTCCGCGCTCCGCGATGTGCTCCGGGTTGTAGCGCAGATGCAAGAGCGTGTTCAAAGACTCGTCGGCCTCTATCCAGATGTCGCCGCCGCGCCCGCCGTCGCCGCCCGAAGGCCCGCCGCGCGGGACAAACTTCTCGCGGCGAAAGGCCGTCACGCCGTTTCCGCCGTGCCCCCCCTGGACGCGAATCTTGGTACGATCAATAAACACTCAAGCAATCAGTAATCAGTTTTCAGTTTTCAGAAAAAGCTCTAAAGCTGACTACTGATTACTCAAATCGAAAGCGACGCCCGGCGCGCGAAGTGTAAAGCCACTCGGCGCGGGCGTCGCGGGTGTTCGCGGACTTGTTGAAGACGGGGACGCCCTACGCGGCAGCGGCCGGCGCTTCTGCGACGGCGGCGGCCTCCGGGTAGACGCTGATGAACTTGCCGGAACGGCCCTTGTCCTCGAACTTGACGATGCCGTCCACGAGCGCGAACAGCGTGTCGTCCTTGCCGCGCCCCACGTTCTTGCCCGGTTTCCACTTCGTGCCGCGCTGGCGCGCCAGGATGTTCCCGCCCAGCACGCGCTCGCCGCCGAACTTCTTCAAGCCCAGCCGCTGCGCATTCGAATCCCGCCCGTTACGTGACGAGCCGACCCCTTTTTTGTGTGCCATTTCAAATCTCCCAGTGATAAGTGATAAGTTAAAGACAAGCGGTTTTTCTTATCACTTATCACTTATTACTTATCACTTATCACTACCCAATCGAGTCAATCTTCAAAGTCGTGTAGCCCTGGCGGTGGCCCTGCTTGCGCTTGTAGTGCTTGCGGCGCTTCTTCTTGAAGACGATGATCTTGTCGTCGCGCCCGTGCTCGACGACGGTCGCCGCGACGCGCGCGCTCGCCGAGTCGAGCGTCGAGCCGACTTTCGGCCCGTCCTCGCCCGCGACCAGCATCGCGTCCAGCTCAACCGTCTCGCCCGCCTGCTTGTCAAGCGAAGGCACGCGGACCGTCTTGCCCTCTTCGACGCGGAACTGCTTGCCGCCTGATTTGATGATTGCGTAAGCCATTTCTCTCGTTCTCCTGCTCAGGCGCGCCCGCGCCCACTTAGAAAAGTCGTTTATTATACGGGCCGTCCCCTACGGCGTCAACGCGAGGAGGCGGCGATTTCAACCGGCTTCTTCGTCCCGTTTTTTTTTAGGAAATCTTCCATGAACTTAGTCGAGAACTCGCCCGCACGGAAGTTCGCGTCGTCCATGATTTTCAGGTGGAGCGGGATCGTCGTCTTGATGCCCTCGACCACCATCGCTCCGAGCGCGCGCTTCATGCGCGCTATCGCCAGCTCGCGCGTGCTCGCGTGGACGATCACCTTGGCGATCATCGAGTCGTAATAGGGCGGCACTTTGTAGCCAGGGTAAGCGGCCGTATCCACACGCACGCCGGGGCCACCGGGCAGGTTGAAGGCTGTGATCGTGCCGGGCGACGGCGTGAACGTCTCCGGGTCTTCGGCGTTGATGCGACACTCGATTGCGTGGCCGCGAATCACCACATCCGACTGCGTGTAAGCGAGCGGCTCGCCCTCCGCGATCTTAATCTGGTTGCGCACGATGTCCGCGAGCGTCACCATCTCCGTGACCGGGTGCTCGACCTGTATGCGCGTATTCATCTCCATGAAGTAGAAGCTGTCGTCCTCGTCGAGCAGGAATTCGAAAGTGCCTGCGCTCGAATAGCCTATCTTCTTGCAGGCCGCGACCGCCGCCGCGCCCATGCGCTCGCGCAGCGCGGGCGAGAGCACGGGCGAAGGGGCTTCTTCCAGCAACTTCTGGTGGCGGCGCTGAATAGTGCATTCGCGCTCGCCCAGGTGCACGCACTCGCCGTGCTCGTCCGCCAGGACCTGAATCTCAATGTGGCGCGGGCGCTCTATG
>DATFCB010000186.1:0-4827 GCA_035253525.1 Pyrinomonadaceae bacterium
CGAGCCGCCCGAGACGCACGACAAGCCCTCGACGTGGCGCAGCACGTCCAGCTCCGCGAGCCGCGCCAGCACGCCGATGTGGAAGAGCGAGGCGCGGAAGCCGCCGCCGGAGAGGCCCAGCCCGAACCTACGCTCAAAGCCGACCCTGACCGCGTCCTCCCTTTGCAGATATATCAGCCCGACCGTATAGGGGCTCCCAAAAAGTTTCGTCAGCGCGACGCCCGCGGGCGACTGCACGAACCCTGCCTCGGTGGCCGCGTCCGTTTGCATGACGGCGAGGGCGGCAAGATGGCGCTCGGTGGATTCGCGCATCCAGGGGGAAATGTCCAGACCCGCAGCTCGCGGTCTGTCCACAAGCCACTCGACCGCCCGGTCGTATTCGCCCAAACCGAAATAAGCTTCACCCACCGTGGCGTAAACCCACCACCACCAGTCCTCTGGTTTCGTCAGGTCGAAAGCCGCTTCAAGAGGCACGACATGCTCTATGATCTCCTGGCGGATTGCACGCGCTCGCGCCTGTCGTTCGGGGGCGGTCTCCGACTCCCCGCCGACCTCGCGGGCCTCCCTTTGTTCCTGATGCGCCAGCAAATCCTCGACGAAGGCCGCGTTGATTCCCGTATAACCCTGATCCTTTTCCGGCCCCTGCTGGTGGCCTTTGCTGTAGTAGTACAGCGCCCATTCCAGATCACGTTTCTGGCTATTCACCTCCCAGCGGCGCTTGTAGATCGCCCCGGCGAGGCCCAGCGTTTCCTGATCGGTCGTCTGTGAAATAGCCCCTTCTTTGATGAGAATCTTCCTCGCCGTCTCAAACCGCTCCTCCCTGTTGAGCTTGGTGTCCTTGTAAGTGTAGAGAGCCCACTTTTGAACTATCCTCAGACGCAGCACCGGGGCGTCGTCGCCGCTCAATTTTTCGTAGGCTTTTTCGAGGACGCGCCTGGCGAACTCGAACTCGCTCAGGGCGGCCAGCCTTTTTGCCAGGTCGTAGATTTGTGCGGGGGATTCATTCGACCCACTGAGGATGGCCTTGGCTTCCTGCGTGAGCGTCTTTCTGAGGTCAGTTGCGTTTTGCATGGTAGCTTCCCGGCTTCGTCAAAGGTAACGAAACAGTCGTGCCCCGAGTTTTCGGCGGATGCAACCCGGCCGCGCGACGCTCCTATCGCTGCTCCGCAACGAGGCCCGGCTCAAGCGGTCCAATTTTGACGTGGACGGTCTTGGAGCCGAGGACGCGCCGGAAGTCGCGGAAGTAGGCCGGAAGACCTTCGGCGGTCGCCGGGTCGGCGCTGTTCTGAAGCTGGTAATGAGTGTGCACGAAGTCTGTGTTGCCGGAGAAGCCTATGCGCGCGAGCGGCTGGCCCTGTTTGACCAATTCGCCGGGCTTCACCAGGAAACTTCCCTGCTTGAGATGAGCGAACAGACTGTACTCGCCGTTGCCGTGGTCAATCAACAGAAAATTGCCGAAGATGCCGGACGGTTTGTCGGGCGAGAGCGTTTTTGAGAAGACGACTTTGCCCGCTTCGAGAGTGTTCTCTGGAATCTCGTCAACCAAGGTGGCAATCTTCCCCGCGCCGGGCGAGTAGATTGTGGCCCCGTATCCGAACCAGTCCTCCAGGCGTAGCCCGTCGCCTGCGTGAAGTTCGCCATTTTCGTCCGCGATGGTCAGGTCGTCTGCATAACGCGCGCTGTTGGCTTTGAGCCCGACCATTTGTGCCAGCGGGTGAGACAGGTCAATGCGCCTGTGCGGGGAATAGAAGTCGTGGCCGTTCTCGGCGACCATGTGCCCCTTCAGGGGAAGAGAGAGGTTCGTCTTCGTGCGGTATGCGACGGGAGTGACCTCCGCCTCCGACTTCAGGATTGGCCCATTATCGGCGGCGAAAAGAAACTCGTATTTGAGGGTCTTGAGGTCGAGCGCGTGGTCGAAAGAGTGGAAGGGGTTGAAAAGGTAGAGCGAGCCGCGCCCGGCGATTTCCGTCTTCGGAATGGTCTCAATGCCCGGGCTCAAGCCGTGTTCGTCGAGCAGTCGTTTGAGGACGAGGCGGCCTCGCGTGTCGAAAACGTAAACGCGTATGGCGGTGATTCGCAGTTTGTCCGCGGTGAGATTTTCCAGCAGGAAGTCGAAGTTCAGAAGCTGGCCCGACGACGCGCGCTCTATGTAAACCTGCTGCGGCCTGACCGTCACCCTCACGGCCTCGGCGTCCGCGCGCGCCGGAGAGAGCACAGCCATCAGGGCGAATAAAAACACTCGCATCAGTTTCATAGGACCGCGCGCTTCACTCGTTTATCAGAGCGCGCCGGACGTTCTCTTGTTGTCCAGCAGGTTCGTCGTGTGCTCCGTGATGCTGGGCGGTTGAAGCATCTCGGCCGTGTTCACGCGCGGCGAGTTGAACAGCGCGGCGGGCACGCTCCGCGCAGGCGGAAGCTCGGCGCGGTGTGCGCTGACCTGCGTGGTCAGGTCGGGCGCGGCCTGCGTTCGCGGGATTTCCGCGCGCCGCGAAGCATTGTTCTCTTCGTTGAAGAGTTTGTTGACGGCCCTCAAAAGTGGGCTGATGAAGTTGATGAAGAGGGTCAGGGCGACGAACAAGATTGACAGGACGAATATCTGATCGTTGCGCAGGGGCGGGATGGGGGACGAGATGATTATCAATGCGACCGAGATGACGTACATCAACAGCGCCCCTATGGTCACGTCTCTTTTCCGCAGCCCGCGCGCGGGCACAGGCGGAAGCGGCTCGACCGCCGTTGGCACAGTTGCTTCCGTCTGCGTGAGCAGTTCTTTGACGACGCCAAGCTGGAAGCCGCAGCGCGAGCAGAATCGCACTTCATCTGATGCCTGTTGCTGACTGCATTTCGGACAATACATTGAGTGAACCCGCCTTTCCAAGTGAGTCTGGCTCCCGGCCTTTCATTAGGGTACGAACAATAACCTGATGAAGTTCTGACGGCAACTCGACCGCCTCAAATCAGCGCCTCTTCGGGCGGCGCGGGCTTGCGCTTCCTCGTCCCCCAGACGGTATGCGCGACGACGGCCGCGATGATGATCGAGCCGCCGAGAATGGCCCAGGTGGAGGGGCGTTCGCCGAGGAAGAGGTAGACCCAGACGGGATTGAGGACTGGCTCTATGTAGCCGACGATGGCCGCGTCGAGCGAGCGCACGCCGCGCGCCATGCCGAGCGTGAAGAGCGTGTAGGCGAGTCCGATCTGGAAGACGCCGAGGTAGAGAACGCTCAGGGCGTCCCACGCCGTCATGTGACCGATGGCGGCGACCCCTGCGGGCGCGGTGAAGACGACGAGCAGCAAGTTGCCGTAGATGACGGAGGCAGCGCGGTTGACGCGTTGCGTGTGCGGGTGGCGCAGGAGGAGGATGTAGAAGGCGAAGCAGAGGCCGGAGGCGAGGGCCGCGAGGTTGCCGGAAACGTCCTGCGGCCGGAGCTTGCCGACGAAGAAGAGCGACATCCCCGCGACGCAGGCCGCGACCACAGAGAGGTCAGCGCGGCGAAACTTCTCCTTGTAAAAGAGCGGTTCGAGGACGAGTACGTAGATGGGCGCGGTGTATTGCAGGAAGATGGCGTTGGCGGCGGTCGTCAGCTTCGTGGCGACGACGAAGAGCAGGAGCAACGCCGCGTAGAGCACGGAAGTCAGGAGGGTCATCGCGTTGAGGCGAAACCCTTCGTGGCGCGTAAAGAGTGCGACCGTGGCTGCCGCGAGCAGCGAGCGCCCGAATGTCAGCTCGACGGCCGAGATGGTCGTCCACTTGATGAACAGCCCGCCCGTGCTCCACAGGAGCGCCGCCCCGAGCACGAGCAGCAGCGGCGAAACGTGGGCCGCCGTGCCGCGTTTTGTCCCCTCTGCCAAACGGGTCTCTCCGGTCAGGTCTACGACTGCTTACTCACTAACAAGCTGTTTGAAAATCGGAAGAAGTAAAGCTCCGTGGGAGCGGAACATCAAACATTCCGCTCCTACGGAGCTAAGACCAAAACCGCCGTCAAGAAAAATCAAGCGGTCTCTTTCGGCGTGTCTTCCCGGCTGGCGGCCTCTCCTGCGCGCAGGTACTTGCCAAAAACTCCGTTCCAGGGCGGGATGACGATGGAGACTGCGCCGGAGAGTTGCGCCTGGCAGGCGAGGCGAATCAGCGGCTTCGGCTCGTTTGTCTCGATGTAGCCGAACTCTTTGATCTGCTTTCCTTCGAGGCGGGCCACGTCCGAGAGTTTTTCCGCGCCGCCGAGGACGCCGACCCAGCACGTGCCGCACGAGGCCGAGCGGCACTCGACCGGGATGGGGCCTTCGATCCGGCGCGGGTCAACCGTGCGCCAGTCGCGCGAGCGGTCTTCGGCCGCGCCGTAGGCCAGGTCGGTCGCGTTCTTCATCTTGTAACGTGCGCGCGGGTCGTTCTCGTCGAATGTGACAGTCCACTGCTTGTCAACCGTCCTGAGAAAGCCGAAGAGACCCTGGCCGTCGTCGCGCGCGCGCTCCTTCAAGACCTGCTCGGGCGACTTGCGCGCGGCGCGTTCATTAATCTGAAGCGCGCCGGGCGACGCCTTGAAGGCTTCCAACCCGACGTGCTGCAAAGTCATCAGCGCCACGGCCGTGATGCCCACGAGTAAGGATTCGTCGGCCCGTAGGCGCGCGGCCACGCTCCCGGCAAGCTCGCGTATCGTCCGCGCCAGGTCGTCGCCTCCGTGTGATTGCTCGCCGGCCGAGGCGCGCCCGGCGACCTCCTTTTTGACTTCGGGCCAGAAGCGGTGGCCGTAGAGGAAGGCGTGCGAGGAATCAATCTGGTCTTTCAGGTAGTAGTTGCCCTGTAGCAACAGCTCGGCGGCCAGCTTCGAGGGG
>DATFCB010000187.1:0-7860 GCA_035253525.1 Pyrinomonadaceae bacterium
AGGCGCAAAGGGTTTGAGTGTGGGTTTTGACACGCGCTCCCTGTCTGGATACGAGCCGCCCGAGCGGTTGGTTCAACTCGAATTACTGAGCCGCTCAACGCGCCTCACTGCATCCTGCTTCCCATAATCACCGAGCCGGCCGGCCTGGCGGTCATCGCCTCCGGCGACATCAACACGCTTTGGACCACGAGCAGCCGGACGATGGCGCGTATCTCGTAGCGCTGGAACCTGTCGGCCAGCGCCCTCATCCGCTCAAAGTCCGCTCGCGCGAGCGTGCTGACATCACCCACGTAGCGCCCCAGAATCTCGTAGGAGAAGGTGACCAGAGGCCCCATCAATATCTCGTCGTCCTGTATGATCTCTTCCACGAAGAAGCTGCCGAGGACCACGCCCGCAGCTAACAAGTCGTTGAGCTGATCCACGACCGGCTCAAGAATCGTCAGGCTGCGCGAGGCGTCGAGCGGGGCGTAGGCTTTCGCGACGGCGAGCTGTGCGAGAAGCTGCTTGACGTTCTTGGCGCGCGCGCTGCTCATTTCCTGCGCTTCGTCCAATAGCGCGAGGGCGAGCTTCTTATCGCCTTTGGCGGTCGCGGCCTCCGCGAGTTGCGTGAGCGCCAGCACGCGCTCTTCGTTGGTGCGCAGCGTCGCCATCAATTTTCTGGCCTGCTCAAGATTGCCCTGCTGGGCCGCCGCGTACGCAGCCAGCTCGTCCAACTGCGCGAGCATCTGCTTACGCTGGTCCGGGTCTTTGATGTGCTCGCTGATGAGCTGACGCGCGCGCGCCGCGTCGCCTTCCCCCATTACCTTAGTGACCGCGTGCTGGTACAACATGTCACGCATGCCTTCAGGCGCGCCGGCCGCCGCCGCGAGGACTTCGTCCACGTTCCCCTTCTCCATTATGGATTGGTATTTACTCCAATCCGGGTCTGCGGTCGGGATTAACTGGGCCGTCCCCTTGTTCTGCTGCTCGAACTTGCGCTGCACCTGTGCGGCGCGCGCCGGCGCGTACCTTTCCACGGCCGGCATCATCTCCTGCAAAACGCCTAGAAGCTCCGGGCTGGTCGTGTTCGGGCGCAGCGCTTCGACCGCCAGCTTCTCTATCAACTCGTGCATGGCCGGCTGGTCTAAGAGCGGCGCGGCCTTCTTCGCAGCTTTCCCTTCGTCGTCCGGGGCTTGTACAGCCAGACGGAGCAGGGAGACGGCGACCGATTTAGCCACGTCGTTCTCTAATTTCTCCGTGCGCAGCTTCACGACGATCTGGTTCGCCAGCTTCGCCGCCGCCGCAGGGTCTTTCTCGTGGAGCGCCGAGAGCACACCCGGCAGTTCGTAAGAGAGCCCTCTGGACAAACTCTCCTCGGCGATTTCGACGGCTTGATTGGGGTCGTTCTCAGCGAGCTGCGTGGCTAGACTCAGTTCGAGCGGCTGGTCTGCGAGCACGTCGCCGCGCCTGACGGGTCCGCCCGCAGCCTGCGCGCGCGTGGTGCGCAGCAGTTCGCGCGCGAGCCGAGGGTCGCGCTGTGCCAATACCTGCAACAGCTCGCGGCGCAGTTGCCGCGGGCCTCCGCCGAAGCCGGGGCGCTCCGGCTGGTCGCTCGCCTCTTGCTCGTTGAGCAGGTCGGCGAGGCTCGACATCGCCTCTTTGAAGAGCAGGCGCGCGCGCGGCGCGTCGTAGTCCCAGAGGACGTTGGCCGCTGCCGCCCTGATGCGGATGCGATTATCCGCGTGCTTGAACAATTCGGAATCCTTGATTACGTCTTCGAGCAGGCCGAGCGCCTTCTGCTTCACCTCCTGCTGTGCCGCACTGTCATCAATCGCCTGCGGCGGCGCGGCCGGGCTCTCCTGCGCGAGCGCAGGCGCAGCCAGTAAGAGGATGAGGATTAACAATCGGAGCGGACGTTTTGAAATCATATGAACCCCTTCGGTCATGAATCATAGCAGAGAACAGTGGTCAGTGGTCAGTGGCCGGTGGTCAGTGATTGAATGTCGGCAAACTTGAGACATACCTTGAAGAGACGAGCTTGTTAATCAGTTTTTCTTTAACTGACCACTGACCACTGTTCTTGAATGAACGGCGTCTCGCTGTTAGCATCTCTGGAAAACAACTCGAACGAAAGGGTGGTATCAAGGTATGGCCTCAACAAAGAGGGCTTCGGGTCGCGCGAGCGCCACGGCGGCGGCAGCGGCCGCGAACGCGGAGGAGCCGACTAAGGCAGAGCTTCAGCGCCGCATGGAAGAGGCGCGCGAAGACATCTCGCAGACCGTCGAGGAGATTAAAGACACCGTCACCGAGCAGTATGAAACGGTCAAAGAGACTGTCGCGGAGACGTTCGACTGGCGTGCGCAGTTCCGCAAGCATTCCGTCGCCTGGAGCCTGGGCGCGTTGGCCGTCGGCTACGTCGTCGGCTCTGGACTGGCCGCCGCGCTCAAGGACACGACCAAACAGCAGAAGGGGCGCAGAAGCCACGGGCTGCTCGACGATATTTACGCCTACGGCGAGATGCTGGCCGAGGAATTCTCCGGCGTCACGCAGACCGTTCTCCTGCCGCTGCTCAATAAAAAGATTAAAGACACGCTCGGGATAGACCTTTCGGACAAGCTGCTGACGACCAGGGCGGCGAGGGTCGCGGCTGGCGCGAGCAAGAAGAGGCCCGCGAAGAAGGCCGCGAAAAAGTCCAGTAAAAAAGGCGCTGCCAAAAAAGGCGCAGGCAAAAAGGGCGCGTCGAAAAAGGGCGGCTCGTAAGTAAGTCGCCCCCTCAAAAACCGGAACGCTCTCCCGTCTCGTATTTTCGGTGTCAGGACGGGCCAGTTTTATTTGTAAGGATTCGCGCGGCCCGCACGACTAATCAAGTGTAGGGCCGCGCGTTTGGCCCATTTTTAGACATCATGCTGATTAAGAAGCCGGAAGACATCAAGGCGGGCGAGATCACGCCGAAGAAACTCTACATGGCGCGGCGCACCTTCCTGCGCGGCGCGGCGCTCCTTGCGACCACAGCCGCGACGGGCTATCTCTACAAAAAAGTCAACGCCCCGCCGCAGCCGCGCGTGGAGGGCGAGAAGCTGGCCGGCGTCGTCAAGCCCGACACGGGACAGGCCGCCGGCTCAGGCTACGTGGTCAACGAAAAGCCGACCACTTTCGAGGACATCACCGGCTATAACAATTTTTACGAGTTCACGACCGACAAGTATGACGTGGCGAGCGTGGCGGCCGGCTTCGTCACGCGCCCCTGGACCGTCGCGGTCGAAGGCTTAGTCAACAAACCGAAAGTTTTCGACCTGGACGACCTGTTGAAGCTCGCCCCCCTCGAAGAGCGCGTCTACCGCATGCGCTGCGTGGAGGGCTGGTCAATGGTCATCCCCTGGGTCGGCTTCCCGCTTAATCAACTGCTGAACGCGGTCGAGCCCAACTCGTCCGCGCGCTTCGTACAGTTCGAGACGCTCTACGACCCCAAACGCATGCCCGGACAGAACGGCGGCGGGCTCGACTGGCCCTACGTAGAGGGCTTGCGCCTGGACGAGGCGATGCACCCTTTGACGATTCTCGCCAGCGGGCTCTACGGCGAGCGTCTGCCGCCGCAGAACGGCGCGCCGCTCAGGCTTGTCGTTCCGTGGAAGTATGGCTTCAAGGGCATCAAATCCATCGTCAAGATTCGGCTCGTGCGCGACCGGCCCGCGACGACGTGGAGCGCCTACGCGCCTTACGAGTACGGCTTCTACTCGAACGTCAATCCGAACGTGAACCACCCGCGCTGGAGTCAGGCGCGCGAGACGCGCATAGGCGAGTACGGCAAGCGCGACACGCTGCTCTTCAACGGCTACGCGGAGCAGGTCGGCCACCTTTACGCGGGGATGGATTTGCGGGCCAATTTCTGAACGTCAGGCGAGGAAGCCTTGAAAGACATCAAGTTTTATAAAGTTGTCGTCTTCATCAACAGCCTGGTGCCGCTCGCGCTGATGGCGTGGGACTGGTATCAGGGCAAACTCGGCGCGAACCCGGTCGAGTTTCTGACGCGCACGACCGGGATGCTGACGCTCGTCTTCCTCTTCATCTCGCTCGCGGTCACTCCGCTCAGGAAACTGACGAGCGTTCAATGGCTCATACAATTCCGCCGCATGCTCGGGCTCTACGCCTTCTTCTATGGCTTCCTGCATCTTTTGACTTACGTCTGGTTCGACCGCAGCTTCAACCTCAAGAGCACCGTCGCGGACATCTACGCGCGCCCTTTCATCGCCGTCGGGATGCTCAGTTTCTTTCTGATGGTCCCGCTGGCGATCACTTCGACGAAGAAGTGGATCAAGCGGCTGGGCGGGAAGCGTTGGGCACGGCTGCATAAACTCGTTTACGTCGCGGCCGTCGGCGGCGTCGTTCACTTCTGGATGCTGGTCAAGTCGGACACGAGGCTCCCGATTAGATTTGCCTTCGTGCTCGCCGTCCTGCTCGGCTCGCGCTTCTTCATCAACCAGATGAAACAGAAGACGCCGCCGCGTACACTCATCCCGCGCCCCGGCGACGAGGTTAAACCGTAAGGCGATTGCAACAGAAGCGCAATGATATTCGCGGACCCGGTGTGTATAGTAGCGAGCAATTCATAACTCTCCTTCAATCTTGAACGAGTGAAGGACAAAGAAAACGCCGGGTTTGGGGGAATCCGGCGTTTTCTTTTTTCAGTAGAAAGTAAAAAGCCCCGCCTTCTCGGCCGGGGCTTCTACTTTTCACCAGATGTTTTTAATCAACGCACGCGCTCGAACTCGCCCCGCGTGTGCTCGCCCGCCACGCCGTCGAGTAGGACGCGTGCGCTCGGCAGCAGTTCTTTGACGCGAAATGTTCTCTCGGAGGCGTCGCGGCCGGGCATCAGTTCGGCGCGGAAGGTGACGGTCATGCCGGGCCGCGCCCAGCGATTCCCGTTCGAGACTTCCTTGCTCCTGGCCCTTTTCCGTATGAAGAAGGCTGTGCCAATCGTGCCGGCGGCCAACGCGATGCTGCTCAACAGGCGCTTGGTTTCGCTCTTCATGTCCCGCCGGTCCTCCAGAATTAACCCCTTGATCGTCTGCATCGAAAACAGTTCCCGCTCTCTTCAGGTTTGAAAGTTCAAACCTATGATGAGCGGCGGCCGCGATTGGATGCTGGCCGGGGAAGTTTCACGCAAAGGCGCAAAGACGCGAAGAAAAGCAAGAGGCAACGTGGTCAGCCTTCATTGCGGTCCTTCGCGTCTTTGCGCCT
Organism: Pyrinomonadaceae bacterium; assembly: GCA_035253525.1. Classification (GTDB taxonomy): domain Bacteria; phylum Acidobacteriota; class Blastocatellia; order Pyrinomonadales; family Pyrinomonadaceae; genus QHXM01. Next base: position 5,218 of record DATFCB010000187.1, read on the forward strand.
CCAGCGTGAAATTATCCTGTCCTTCTTTAACCGAATAAAGGCTGGCCGTCGAAGACCACTTCCCAGCCGTTTTTCTTACTCGTCGCGAGGCTGCGGTTGAACCACTTGACGGCGGCCGCGGCGTTGTCGTAGCGCTGCGCGGCGGGGGCCGGCTGGCGCGGGTCTATGCGAACGATGACGCCCGCCTCGTCAGACTTCTTCAGGCTGAGCAGCGCCAGCATGTCGTTCTTCGCCAGCACGACGGTCCGCACCTCAGCCTCCTCGTCGTCGTCATCTTCTTCGTAGTCGCCCTCGAAATCCTCCGGCTCTTCTTCTTCGTCGCTGATGATGTCGTCAAAAAAGTCTTCCTGATTATTCATAAGCTCTCCGTTCAATCTAGTCTTTCTATCTTCTGCGGCCTCTCTGCGCATCGCCCGGCGAAGTCACTTTGAGAATGCCGCGGTCGTCTTTATAAACTGCGTACTTCACCTCTTTGGGCTGCCCGTCTTCACCCTGAATCCTGACGGAAAAAGTTTTGTTGTCGCCCTGCCCTTCGGCGCGCAACGGGAGGTAGCCTTTTACGTCAGGACCGCGGTATGCAGTGTAGTGCTCCTGGCGGTATTTGTCATACCCGAGCACGTAAATCCTGTCGAAGTCCGGCTCGTCCGGGCCAATCGAACCGCCTGCGGCGCTCTTCTCCAGAATCACCCAGCTTCCGGGCTTCTCCTCTTTCGCGGCGTCCTTGTCTCTGGACGCGTTCGTTGCGCTCCCCGTGTCGTCGTCCAGCCTCCGCCACGCGACGAACTCGCGGCCCGTGCGATAAAAGATGATATCGCTCGGCACGGTCAACTCGACCTGCTTGCCGTAGACCCAACCGGCGGGCGCGGGCGAGACGGCGGGCGGGAGCCTTACTTTGTACCAGAGGTCGTAAGCCTCTTCCTGCTCCCTCTCGGCGTCCTCGCCGCGCGCGCCGCGCCCGGTGTCTGTGCGCGCGCTCCCGGCCCTCGGGGTGTCGTCCGTCTCCTGCGTCTGCGCGCCCTTCGGTTTTGGCACACGCTTCCACCCGACGATCTCGAAGCTCGAACCGCTTTCGAGCTTCATCAGGATGTTTTCGTTGTTCGTGTAGTCAGGCGTGAGCCGCAGGTTGCTGACGGCGCGAAGCTGACCGCTCGCCTGTGCCGGAATCTCTTTGTCTTCCTCGGCGAGCTTGCGCGCCTTGTCCAACACCTCCTGCGGCATTACGTTGCGCGCCTCGATCCACCCCTCCGTGTTCCCCACGTCGTGTGCGCGGACGAAGAGCCACTTCTCGCCGTTCTCCGCTGTGTCGGAATCGAGTATTTCAATCACGTCGCCGCGCGTGACTTCGACGAGATCGGCGGCGACGACCGCGACCGAGCTGCGTATCTGCGCGCGCTTGGCGATGACGACGCCCGTATCCGAGTTGATGTGGGCGAGCGTGCTGCACCCGGCCATCAACCCGGCGAGCGCGCAAATGGAAAGAATCTTCTTCAAGTAACTCATCATTCGTTGACGGCTTCAGGCCGACTCTGTTGGGGCTTTGTGGGAACTCACCCGCGCGCGGGGGCGCGTCTTCTGGCGTTTGTCCCATCCAGCTTTTCATTGTAACCGAATTTGCGTAACAAATCGCGCTGCGAGCCGCTCAGCGAATCCATGACGCTGATACGCGTGCGCGCGCCGAACGTTTCAACCCTCAGGCCGAAGGGAGCGACGGCCGACTGTAGCTCGATCTCGCCCGCGTCCTCCACATAACGCTGCGTCAGCGCCTGCACGTCTCCCGCATTGTTCAACGCGGCGAGCGCCGCCGAGTTCCCGTCTCTACGCTGTTGAGATGCGCGTGCCGTGCGAAACAGTTCGCGGTAAACGTCCGGGAGCGAGCGCTTGTTTTTGGTCTGCTGTCTGAGCGTCAGGTCGTAGAGGAACGCGACCAGCATCCCCTTGTTATAAATGAGGGACGGCGAGAGCGTCCAGCGCCGCTCAGACGCCTTGAGCAGACTCAACTGCTCGCGCCCCTGCGACGTTTTGTAAGCGTCGAAGGCGCGTGCCAATGCGTTCAGGTAATCCTGAAATGTCAGCAGCTCAAGGCGGACTGCGGCGGCGAGCGCCTGATAGAGCGTGAAGCCTTCGTAAAACCAGTCGTAACTGCCGTCGAGCCGGAGCGCGTTCGGAACCCAGAGGTGGAACAACTCGTGCGCTAAGGGAAAGCTCAACTGTGCCAGCGCCGCCGTCCGCGAAGGCGAACGTCCTACGAGCAGCGTGACGGTCGTGCCGCGCGTCTCCGCGCTCCAGCGGTCCGCGCCCGCCGCCCGCGGGAACGGCGAGAGCGCGAGCATGACGCTCTCCCCGGCCGCGCCGCCGAACGTCTCCGCGTGCTCTTTCAGAATCCGCTCGGCCAAAGCAAGCGCCTCCTCGTCCGAGAAGGCCCACTCGCCTGCCGTCGCGAAAACGAACTCCATCGAGCCGATACGACCGCGCCGCTCGCGCAAGCTTTGTCCGACGAAGAAGACCGCGCGCTCGAAGTCCGCCACTTCGAAGCGGCCCGGGGCAGTCGCCCTGGTGCTCGACGCGACGGCCCACCTTTCGGGCAGGCTGAAGGTCACGCGCGCGGCAGCCGCCTGCCCGCCCGCGGCGAGCGGGAGCAGGTCG
>DATFCB010000188.1:0-15776 GCA_035253525.1 Pyrinomonadaceae bacterium
CGTCGTCGAGATGATTCGCGGATTTTTCTAATTGCGGATTTAAGAAAAGACACTCAACCGGCAGAACGACTCAACTCCTTAGCGACTTTGCGCTTTTGCGTGAAAAGACCGTCTCACGCAAAGGCGCAAAGTCGCTAAGGAGTTGAAGCTTTCTTCTAATCCGCAATCGTTCAGACCGTGCCCCAGCGGACTTTGCTTGCGGCGGCGGTCCCGTCGGCCGAGTGGCTGGCGAGTTCCTGGCGTGCGAGTTCGAGGTCGTGCTCGGTCATCAGGCGGACGAGTTGTTTGAAGTTCACTTCAGGCTCCCAGCCCAGGCGCTCGCGCGCCTTCGTCGCGTCGCCGAGCAGGAGGTCAACTTCGGCGGGGCGGTAGTAGCGCGGGTCTTGCTCGACGTACTCCTGCCAATCTAAATCCAACATCCCGAAAGTCTCGTCGAGGAATTCCCTGACCGAGTGCGTCTCACCCGTGGCGATGACGTAGTCGTCCGGCTCGTCCGCTTGCAGCATCAGCCACATCGCCCTGACGTAATCCTTCGCGTAGCCCCAGTCGCGTTGCGCGTCCAGGTTGCCGAGGTAGAGCTTGTCCTGTAGACCGAGCTTGATGCGCGTGGCCGCGCGCGTGATCTTGCGCGAGACGAAAGTCTCGCCGCGGCGCTCCGATTCATGGTTGAAAAGGATTCCGTTGCACGCGAAGAGTTCGTAAGACTCGCGGTAGTTGACCGTGATGTAGTAGGCGTAAGCCTTCGCGCAGCCGTAGGGCGAGCGCGGGTAGAAGGGCGTTGTCTCGGTCTGCGGCGTCTCCAAAACTTTGCCGAACAACTCCGAAGAAGAAGCCTGGTAGAACTTCGGGCGGATGCCCGTCTCGCGTATGGCTTCGAGGATGCGGACCGTGCCGACGCCGGTCACCTCGGCCGTGTACTCGGGCACGTCGAAGCTGACGCGGACGTGGCTCTGCGCGCCGAGGTTGTAAATCTCGTCGGGCTGCACGCGGCGTAAGATAGTGTTGAGCGAACTCGAATCGTTCAAGTCGCCGTAGAACATGCGGAGCCGCGTGTTCGGCTCGTGCGGGTCTTGATAAAGGTGGTCAATCCTGTCCGTGTTGAAGGAGGAGGAGCGGCGGACGATGCCGTAAACTTCGTAGCCTTTTTCGAGCAGCAGCTCGGTCAAAAACGAGCCGTCCTGCCCGGTGATGCCTGTAATCAGAGCGCGTTTGGTCATAAAGAGAAGAACACCTGCCTAGCGTTTGCTTATATCGGATAGAGAACTTTCGGCTGACTTCACGAACTCGCTACGATAGCTAATGGCGTGAGTTTGAGCAAGCAGCGAGCGCGCCTTCATTTCGCAGACCTGCCTATTTTTGATAACATGCCCCGGCAAATTTGAGCACAGGCAAACGAGTTGATGGAGAAAAAAACTTTCCCTTACAAGAACATCGTGGTCACGGGCGGCGCTGGCTTCCTCGGCCGCTTCCTGGTGCAAAGGCTGCGGGACGCGGGCGCGGAGGTCTTCGTGCCGCGCAGTAAAGATTACGACCTCGTCAAAGGCGCGGACGTTGTCCGCCTCCTCGAAGAGACGCGGCCCGAGATGGTCATACACCTCGCGGCGGTCGTCGGCGGCATCGGGCACAACCAGAAAAACCCCGGCCGCTTCTTCTACGACAATTTGATGATGGGCGTGCAACTAATAGAGCAGTCGCGCCTGCACGACGTTAAAAAATTCGTCGCAACTGGCACAGTTTGCGCGTACCCGAAGTTTACGCCCGTGCCTTTCAAAGAGGACGACATCTGGAACGGCTACCCCGAAGAGACCAATGCGCCCTACGGCCTGGCGAAGAAGATGATGCTCGTGCAGTCGCAATCTTACCGTGAGCAGTACGGCTTCAACTCCATCTTCCTGCTTCCTGCGAATTTGTTCGGCCCCTTCGACAATTTCGACCTCGAAACCTCGCACGTCATCCCCGCCTTGATTCGCAAGTGCGTCGAGGCGCGCAGGAGCGGCGCTCCCTTCATCGAGGCGTGGGGCTCGGGCGGCGTCTCGCGCGAGTTCCTTTACGTGGAGGACTGTGCGGAAGGAATCTTTCGCGCGGCTGCGGACTACGACGAGAGCCTGCCCGTCAACCTCGGCAACGGGCGCGAGGTGATGATCCGCGAACTGGTCGAGTTGATTGCCCGGCTGACCGGCTTCCGTGGCGAAATCAAATGGCAGGCGTCCAGGCCCGACGGTCAGCCGCGCCGCCGCCTGGACGTGACGCGCGCGCTTGAAAAATTCGGCTTCCGCGCCCAGACCTCACTCGAAGACGGCCTGCGCCGAACGATTGACTGGTACGAAAAGCAGAATCCAGAATCCAGAATCCAGGAGTCAGAATAAGAACCGGGTCGAGAGCCTTTCATTCTGCATTCTGAATTCTGACTCCTGGATTCTGCTCTTATGAAACTCAGCGTCGTCACAATCTCTTTCAACCAGGCGGATTTTCTGGAAGAGACTATCCTGTCCGTGCTCGGCCAGGAGTATGAGCCGCTTGAATACATCATCGTTGACGGCGGGAGCACGGACGGGAGCGCGGAGATTATTCGCCGCTACGAAGACCGGCTGACGTACTGGGTGAGCGAGCGTGACCGTGGGCAGACGGACGCGCTCAACAAGGGTCTGAAGCGTGCGACGGGCGAAGTGGTCACCTGGCTCAACAGCGACGACCTCTTTCAGCCTGGGGCCGTGCGCGCCGCCGTGGACTATTTCAAGCAGCACGAAGAGGTGGCGCTCGTGCACGGCAAGACCTTGCTCTTCGGCGAGAATTTTAAGGAGCGAATCAAGGGCGCGGAGCCGCGCGACCTGTCTGTCCGTTACCTCGCGGGCATCCCGTTCCCGCAGCCGTCGTCCTTCTTCCGCCGCAAAATTCTCCTTGAGCAGGGCTACCCGGACGAGGCTATGCACTTCGGGATGGACTACGATCTTTTCGTCCGCGTCGCCTTGAACTACGAACTGCTGGCGGTCGAAGATTTGTTCTCAAAGTACCGCCTGCACAACGAAAGCAAGAGCGTGGCGCAGAGCCTCGGCTTCGCGCGCGATTGGGCGAAAGTCTTCAGCAAGGTCTTGAGGTCGTTCTCGTTCACGGGGGACTTGATTGACAACATGCGCGAGCTGGGTCTTTACAGCGAGGGAGATGACCGCTACCGCGTGACGAAAAGTTTTACGAAGGAGGAATTGCGCCGCGCCTTCCTCTACTTCCTCGAAAGCCACGTCTCCTACGATTACGTCGGCCTCGACACGAAGACGGCGGCGCGGCTGGCCTCGTTCGTCAAAACTTTCGACCCGGAGTTTTATCGCGCGTCTGCTCTGGCGCGCGTGCGCTGGCGGACCAGGTTTTTGGGCCGGCCGCTCATTAAATGCTTGAGGAGCCTCAGAGGGTGATGCCACTTTTCACCGTCGTCATCCCGACCTATAACCGCGCCGGCTTCATCGTGGAGACGATCAACTCAGTTCTGGCACAGACGGACACAGACTTCGAGGTCGTCGTCGTGGACGACGGCAGCACGGACGACACGCAAGCCGTCGTCAAGCGCAACTTCGGCCGGACGGACAAGGTCAGATATATCAAGCAGGCCAACGCCGAGCGGGGCGCGGCGCGTAACCGCGGCATCAATGAAGCGCGCGGCCAATACGTCATCTTCCTGGACTCGGACGACCTGATGCGCCCCAACCACCTGAGCGCCCTGAGAGAGATTATCAATGAGCGCCCCGGCGTGAATTACCTGGCGACCAAGTACGAATTCATACGCGACGGGCAAATCTCCTCCGCCGGGCTCGAAGCCATACGCGAGGGCGAATACGGCACGGACTTCTTCCTGCGCGGCGACCCTATCGGCTCAGTCTTCTGCGTCAGAAAAGAGAACCCCGATTTGAAATTGTTCGAGGAGGACCGCCGCTACGCCACCTCCGAAGACTGGATGTTCCTCTTGCAGAATCTGGTCCGCGACAAGATTTTCATCAGGGACAGGGCGACGATGCTCGTCAACGATCACGACCAGCGTTCGATGCGCAGCGACAACCGGGAGGTCATCAAGAGAAAGCTGCTCGCCCTTGAGTGGATCAAGCAGAACGTCTCTCTGAGCGCGGAGCAGATAAAAATCCTGGAGGGCCACACGCACTACTTCTGCGCGATTCACAGCTACCTGGACAACAGCCGCGGTGACGCCTTTCGTCACCTTTTCCGTTCGCTGAAACGCGGCGGCGTGAGCCTCCCCCTCGGCCTCCTTTTTATCAAGACGCTGCTCGGCCGCGGGTTCGTGCAGAAACTCGCGGGGCGACTGCGGCGTCAAAGGGCGTCTGCGGCCGCCAACTGAAACTTTCATTCAAATGGAACACACGGCGCTCAAGGGAAGGCGCGCGCTCTTTATCTCCTACAACGGGATGCTGGACCCGCTCGGCCAGAGCCAGGTCATCCCCTACCTGCGCGAACTGAGCCGCGCGGAGGGGCTTTGCTTCACGCTCCTGAGCTTCGAGCGCGCTCCGGCCTTCGAGCCTGCCGGCGTCGCGGCGTGCGAGAGTCTTCGAGAGCAACTGGCCGACGCCGGGATTGAGTGGCATTGGCTGCGTTACCACCAAACGCCGTCGCTGCCCGCGACCGCTTACGATGTCTTCGCGGGCTCGCGGCTCGCGCGCGAGCTTGTCCGCCGCAACCGCATAGAGGTCGTGCACGCGCGCAGCCACGTCCCGGCGACCGTTGCGCTCTCGCTGAAAAAGAGGTTCGGCCTCAAGATGATCTTCGACGTGCGCGGGCTGATGGCCGAAGAATACGCGGACGCGGGCCACTGGCGCGAGGGGAGTTTTCGTTACCGTTTGACCAAGCGCATGGAGCGGCGATGCTTCGCGGCCGCCGACGGCGTCGTGACGCTGACCGAAAGCATCTGGCCCATTATTAAAGAGTGGGACGGTTTGCGCGGGCGCGAGGTGGCGCACGAAGTCATCCCCTGCTGCGCCGACCTTGAGCGGTTTCGCTTTGTGGCCGAGGAGCGCGCCGCACGCCGTAAAGAACTCGGCTTCGGAGACGCCGTCGTCCTGGTCTACAGCGGCTCAATCGGCGGGTGGTACTTGAACGGAGAGATGGCGAACTTCTTCACCGCGGTCTTGAGGGCGGGCGCGAACGTGCACTTCCTGTTACTGACGCCGAATGGTCACGACCGCGTCCACGCGATGATGCGCGAGCGCGGGATAGGGGCCGAGCGTTACACCGTCCGGGCCAGCGCGCCGCGTGACGTGGCGTCTTATCTTTCGGCGGCTGACGCGGGCGTTGCTTTCATCAAGCCTTGCTTCTCTAAACTCGCCTCCTCGCCGACCAAGACGGCCGAGTATCTGGCGTGCGGGCTGCCCGTCGTCATCAACGCGGGCGTGGGCGACTCGGACCTTCTGATTACGGAGGAGAAGGTCGGCGCGCTGATTGATGACTTTAACGAAGACGAGTACAGGCGGGCGGGCGCGGAAGTGTTCGGGATGCTGCGGGACGTGGAAGGCGTCCGCGCGCACACGCGCCGCGTCGCCGAAAGACTCTTCGACGTGCGCGGCGTCGGCCTTGAGCGCTACGCGCGGCTTTACGAAACGGTCTGCCGCTCATAGGCTATAAAAAGTTCGACTCAACCCCTTAGCGCCTTTGCGCCTCCAGCGTGAGAAAACCAAAACATTTCACGCAAAGACGCAAAGGAGTTGAATGAAGATGTGGATTGAGTTTTGGTCCTCAACTGATGAAAGTTCTTGCTCTGGCCTCGTATCCGGTTGAAGCTGCCGCGACGCGCTACCGGCTCACGCAATTCGTCGAGCCGCTCAAAGAGCGCGGCATCGAGTTGGACGTGCGCCCGTTTCTAAATTCTCGTCTGTTCGCGTCGCTCTACCGGCGCGAGCAGTTGCCGCGCACGGCCGCAGGGCTCGCGGCCTCCGCCTTCAGGCGCTTCGCGGACGTGGCGCGCGCGCGCAAGGCCGATGTCGTCCTCGTCCAGCGCGAGGCGATGATGTTCGGCCCGCCCGCCATCGAGTGGCTGACATCCCGTGTGGGCAAGCGCCCGATGGTTCTAGACTTGGACGATGCGACTTACGTCTCCTATACTAGCCCGACGTACGGGCGGCTCGCGAGCGCCTTGAAATGGTTCAGCAAGACTGACGACCTGATTCGCTGGGCCAAAGTCGTGACGTGCGGGAACCGCTACATAGCCGAGTATGTCTCGGGCAAGGGCGCACAGGCGCGCATCATCCCGACCGTCGTTGACACGGAGCGCTTTCGCCCCGTCGGGCACGAGTCGCCGCGCGCAGGCCCCCCGGTGCTCGGCTGGATTGGCACACACTCGACCTTTCAATACCTGAAAGCAATCTTCCCGGCCTTGCAGGAGCTTGCGCGCTCGCACAGCTTCCGCCTGAAGGTCGTCGGGGCCGGCACGCGCGAGATTGATTTGCCCGGAGTCGAAGTCGAAAGCCTCGACTGGAGCATGGAGCGCGAGATAGCGGATTTTCAGTCGTTCGACGTGGGGCTTTACCCTATCGTCGCCGACGAGTGGTCGCTCGGCAAGTCCGGCTTCAAGGCCATACAGTACATGGCCGTCGGCATCCCCTTCGTCGTCTCGCCCGTCGGCAGTTGCGCCGAGATTGGCGAGGCGGGCACAACGCACCTCGCGGCCACGGCCCAGGAAGAGTGGACGGCCGCACTCACCGAATTGCTCGCGGACGAAGAGAGGCGGCGGCTGATGGGCGCGGCCGGAAGGCGACACGCCGTAGAGCAATACACCGTGCCGATTCAAGCAGACAAACTGGCACAGGCGCTGCGCGAGAGCAGTGATAAGTGATAAGTGATAAGTGATGAGTTAAGAACTTCTTTCTTTTACTTATCACTTATCACTCATCACTTATCACTATTAAAAAGATGGAAGAGCGACACGACGAGGTCAAGTCATTCGCCGCCGCGCGCGAGGCGTCGGTCGCGGCGCGGGTCGGGTCGGCGCGTGCGCGCTCTTCGGGCCTACGGGGCAAGCTCAGGCTGCTCGACCTGATGCTCATCGCGCTGCTCCCGTCGTTCCTGAAGCGCGCGTTCTACCGCCTCTTCTACGGCTACCAGATCGGCAAGCGCGTCCGTATCGGCCTGAGCGTCATTGACGCCGACGAGTGCGTCATCGCCGACGACGTGACAATCGGCCACTTCAACGCCGTCCTCGGCGTCAAGCGCCTGACCATCGGCGACCACGCGCGGATAGGCCATCTGAACATCCTGCGCGGCGGCGACGAGATACGCCTCGGGCGTTACGTCGAGATCATACGGATGAACGAGATTAACTCGATCCCGGACCCGGACGTGGTCAACCCAGTGGACCCGCGCTTCACCTTGGGCGACGGGAGCGTGGTCACGACCGGGCACAAGATAGACTTCACAGACACGGTCGAGATCGGGCGGCGCTCAATCATAGGCGGGCGCAACTCAAGTCTCTGGACGCACAACCGGCAGCGCACGCGGCCCATCAAAATCGGCTCGTTCGCCTACGTCGGCTCCGAGATTCGGATCGCGCCGGGCGGCGCTATCCCCTCGCGCTGCATTGTCGGCATAGGGTCCGTTATCACGAAGCAGTTGACTGAAGAGCTGCACCTGATTGCGGGAGTCCCGGCCGAGGCCGTCAAACCCTTGAGCAAAGAAGACCAGTTCTTAATCGAGTACAAGACGCGCCCGGACCTGCCGGACGACGTGTGAAGCGCCCTCGGTCAGTGCCGCCTGCGGTACTGACCTGCGTCACTCTCAATGGCCTTTGATGTCAACGCTGAAGTTGTCAATCGTCAGTTTCGGGCTGCGCGTGGCGTTGTTGCTGGTAGTAGTGGCGAATGCGCTGGTGCTGGCGCGCAAGCTCGGCCCTTTGGAGTTCGGCAAATACTTCCTGCTGGTCAGGCTCGTCTCTGTGCTGGCGGCGCTGGCCGACTTCGGACTCTCGCAAAGCTCTAACGCCTTCTTCGGCCGCTACCGCGAGTGGGGCCGCTACCTGCACCGCACAGTGCTCCGGCTGATACCCAGGTTCTGGATCGGCGTGACCGTCATCGGCGGGCTTATCGTCTGGCTCGCGGGCGACCGGCTGCTCCCGCAGTTCCCGCGCGCGCTCGCGCTGATAGCCTTCGCCATTTTGCCGCTCTCGCTCTACGCGAATCTCTGGAACAGCATCATGATCGGCGTCGGGCGCGTCTGGCGCGTCAACGTCGTGCAGCTCGTGATGTGCTCGCTCTCGCTCGCGCTGACTCTGATCTTCGTGGTCGTGCTCAAGGGCAGGCTGATGACCGCGTCGCTCATCTACCTCGCCCTGATGCTCATTCAGTTCGTCATCATGCTTGTGATGGCGTTTCGGCTGAACCCGGACCAGGGCGTAGGCGAGCCGCCCACGGACCTCCCGCGCCAGATGCTTCACTTCGGCCTGCGCGGCTATATGGGCTCGCTCTCGGCGCTCCTCTGGACGCGCTTCCCCGTCTTCCTCTTAAACGCGACGCACGGCGCAATCGCGGTCGGCATCTTCTCCGTGGCCCAGCAACTCGTAGAGAAGGCGCTGCTCCCTGTGCAGGCCATGCAGGACGTTATCTACCAGAAGATGTCCGTGCTTTCGAGCCGCGTGGCGACGCTCGGCATGAACCGCTACCTGCGCATCACCTGGTGGGGGATGCTCGTCGTCGCGCTCGCGGGGCTGGCGGTCGTGCCGTGGGTCATCACGCTCCCGCTCGGCGCGGCCTACGTGGGGGCCGTGCCGGTCGCGCGCATCCTGCTTCTGGGCACGGCGTTCGCCAGCCTCTCGCTGCTTCTCGACGCCTATTTCATCAACCAGATGCACAGGCCCGGCCTCGTCTCCATACTGGCTTGGGGGAACGTCCTGGCGGGGCTCGCGCTGGCGCTTCTGATGATTCCGGCGCTCGCCGAGCGTGGTGCGGCCTGGGCGCTCTCGCTCACGCAAATCCTCGGCGCGGCCGTCTACTTAGGCATCTACCTGCGCGTCACGCGCACACGGCTCGCGCAGTTGGCCTACCTGCACAACAAGGACGTGTTGATGATTCGCGAGCAGGTGGGCGCGATGCTGCGCTGGAACGAGGGCCGCGGCTGACTTCTTTCACGAGTCCCCTGCTTGCGGTGTGCGGGGCGGGTTAGTATCATTGGAAGGGATGAGGGATGAGGGATGAGGGATGAAGTGAAGGCCCGTTGAATTACTGATTCGGCGGGCGGTTCACTTGACCCCTTTCATCCCTCATCCCTCATCCCTCATCCCTTTTTATGAACGCACTGCTGACAATTCTGGCGCTGGTGCTGACGGTCGTGGTCGTGCAGGTCGGGCCGACCGCCGCCTACGGCGCATCGGCCATAATCCTGTGCGCGGTGCTGGCCGGCATCGCCGGGATCATCATCTCGCAGATCAAGTCCGACAAGCAGTTTCTGCTCCGCCTCTTCGTCAGTGGGTTGCTGCTGCGGATGCTTATCGGCGTCATCATCTTCAACTTCCGTCTACAGGAATTCTTCGGCGGCGACGCCTTCACGTATGACGCGCTCGGCTCCATTCAACTCGCCGCCTTTTACGGCGGCGGCAGCTACTATCAGGGGATCGTCAACACGTTCGTCGGCGAGGGCGTCGGCGGCTGGGGGATGATCTACCTTGTGGCGGGCATCTACGGCGTGACGGGCCGCAACATGCTGGCGATACAGTTCCTCAACGCCGTGGTCGGCGCGGCCACGGCCCCCGTCATCTTTCTCTGCGCCAAGCACATTTTCCAGAACATGCGGGTCGCGCGCATTGCCGCCATCTTCGCGGCCTTCTTCCCGTCGCTCGTGCTCTGGTCATCGCAGGGCTTAAAAGACGGCCCGATCATCTTCCTGCTCTCCGTCTCGATGCTGTGCACGCTCAAGCTCGGCGAGAAGTTAAATATCAAATATCTGCTCATCCTGGCCTGCGCGCTGTTCGGGCTGCTGAGCCTCAGGTTCTACGTCTTCTACATTGCGCTGGCGGCCATCGGCATCTCCTTCATCATTGGGATGCGCGCCGTCTCGGCGCAGAGCATCCTGCGCCAGTTGGCGGTCGTCGGCGCGCTCGTTCTCATCCTGACGGCTTTCGGCGTCAACCGCTTCGCGAGCGTGCAGCTCGAAAAGTATACGGACCTGAGCCGCATCCAGCGCAGCCGCTCCGACGCCGCCACGAGCGCCGGGTCCGGCTTCGCGGCAGAGGTGGACGTTTCGACCACCGAGGGCGCGCTGAGCGCCATCCCCATCGGGACCGTCTACCTGCTGTTCGCGCCCTTCCCGTGGCAGTTGACTTCGCTCAGGTCGAGCATCACCATGCCGGAGATGCTTGTCTGGTGGGCCTCCTTCCCCGCGCTCGTGCTGGGGGTCTGGTTCTCCATCAAGTACCGCTTCCGACAGGTCTTGCCCATCCTGATTTTCACCTCGATGCTGACCATCGCTTACTCCGTCTTCCAGGGCAACGTCGGCACGGCCTACCGCCAGCGCGCACAGTTGATGGTCTTCTACTTCATGTTCATCGCGGTCGGCTACGTCCTCTTCAAAGAGCGCAGGGAGAACAGAAAGCTGAAGCAACAGGGGCATAAAGTAATCAGGCGGCCCGACGTGGGGCCGCGACACCTGGAGCCGAGTATCTGACGTGTGTGGAATCGTAGGAATTGTTCGCCCCGCTGAGGCAGGCCCCGTTGACCGAGGATTGGTCGCGCGCATGTGCGAGGCCATACGGCATCGCGGGCCGGACGAGGATGGCTTCTACTTCGACGGCCCGACGGGGCTGGCGATGCGCCGCCTCGCGATCATTGACCTCTCGGGCGGCCAGCAGCCCATCCCGAACCGCGACCGCACCGCCTGGATAGTCTTCAACGGCGAAATCTACAACTACAAAGAGTTGCGCGCGAAGCTCGAAAAACTGGGCCACGAGTTTCGCACCAACAGCGACACAGAGGCCATCGTCCACGCCTATGACGAGTACGGCGCGGACTGTCCCAAGCACCTGCGCGGGATGTTCGTCTTCGCCATCTGGGACGAGCGCACGCAGGAACTGTTTCTGGCGCGCGACCGCGTCGGCAAGAAGCCTCTGCTCTACGCCCACGTCAAGGGGCAGCTCATCTTCGGCTCGGAGTTCCAGGCGCTGCTGCTGCACCCGGACGTGAGCCGCGACGTGGAGCGCGACGCGCTCCATTATTATCTTTCGTTCATGTGCGTGCCCGCGCCGCTGACGGCCTACCGCGCCATCAGAAAACTTGAGCCGGGCCACTGGCTGCGCTGGAAAGCGGGCGAGATACGCATCGAGCGCTACTGGGAGCCAGACTTCAACAAGAAGGTCAAGCTGAGCGAGGAGGAGGCGGGCGAGCGAGCGGTCGAAGTCTTACGCGAGGCCGTGCGCGTGCGCCTGATGTCTGAAGTCCCCCTCGGCGCTTTCCTCTCCGGCGGGATAGACTCTTCGGCCGTCGTCGCGCTGATGAGCGAGGAGATGACGGAGCCCGTCAAGACCTTCTCCATAGGCTTTGACGAACAGGATTTTTCCGAATTACACCACGCGCGCCGCGTCGCCGAGCACGTCGGCGCTGACCACCACGAGTTCATCGTCAGGCCCGACGCTCTCGAAGTTTTGCCGACACTCGTCGAGCACTACGGCGAGCCTTACGCCGACTCGTCGGCCATCCCGACTTACTACGTCGCGCGCGAGACGCGCAAACACGTCACGGTCGCCTTAAACGGCGACGGCGGCGACGAGTGCTTCGCGGGCTACGAGCGCTACGCCGCGATGCGAATGGCGGAGAAGTATCACAAGTTGCCCGGCCTTTTGCGCCGCGGCCTGGTCGAGCAGGCGGTCGAGCTTCTGCCCGGCTCGGAGCGCGAGCGCAGCCGCCCGGCCCGCATCAAGCGTTTCATGCGCGCGGCCTCTTTGCCCAAAGTCGAGCGTTACCTGCGCTGGGTCAGCGTCTTCAACGAGGAGACGAAAGAGGGTCTTTACACCGAAGGTTTCCGGCGCGAGACGAAGGACGCCAGGGAGGCGAGCATTCTTGAACCCTGGTTCGCCAGGGCCAACGGCGCGGGCATCGTTGACGCCACCTTGCTTGCGGATACGATGACCTACTTGCCGAACGACCTGCTCGTCAAAGTGGACATCGCCAGCATGGCCGTCAGCCTTGAGGCGCGCTCGCCTTTTCTGGATCACCACGTCATAGAGTTTGCGGCGAGCTTGCCGGAGAAGTACAAGCTGCGCGGATTGACGACCAAATATCTGTTGAAGCGTGTGCTGAAGCGGCTGCTGCCCGCCGAGAATCTGGACCGGCCCAAGATGGGCTTCGGCGTCCCCATCGGCCACTGGCTGCGCAACCAGATGCAGGGCTTCCTCCGCGAAGTCCTGCTCTCGGAGAGCGCCTCGAAGCGCGGCCTCTTCCGCCCCGAAGCCGTCCGCCACATGGTCGAACAGCACACGGACGGCCGCCAGGACTTCGCGCACCAACTCTGGTCGCTCCTGATGCTGGAACTCTGGTACAAGAGATTTATAGATTAAGTGATAAGTGATAAGTGACAAGTGATAAGTTTAAAACCCGTCTTTCTTTTACTTATCACTTATCACTCATCACTGATCACCTCCCTTGGAGGTTTTCGTGAAAGGTATCGTACTGGCCGGCGGGCTGGGTTCAAGGCTGCGGCCGCTGACGATTGTGACGAACAAGCACCTGCTGCCCGTCTACAATCAGCCGATGATTTACTACCCGATTCAGGCGCTCATCAACGCCGGGATCACCGACATCATGATCGTCACGGGCGGCAACTCGGCCGGCGACTTTCTGAAACTGCTCGGCAACGGCAAGGCATTCGGCCTCAAGCACCTCAACTACACGTATCAGGAGGGCGAGGGCGGCATCGCCGCCGCGCTCTCTCTGGTCGAGCACTTCGCGGCGGGCGAGCCCGTCTGCGTCGTCCTCGGCGACAACATCATAGAGGGCAACATAAGCTCGGCCGTGCGCGCCTACCGTCACCAGGGCGGCGGCGCAAAAATTCTCCTGAAGAAAGTCCAGGACCCGCAGCGCTTCGGCGTGCCGGAACTCGACGGACGCCGCGTCGTCCGCATAGAGGAGAAGCCGTTGGAGCCCAAGTCCGAGTACGCGGTCATAGGCATCTACCTCTACGACTCGGAAGTCTTCAACATCATACGCACCCTGAAACCTTCGGGCCGCGGCGAGCTTGAGATTACGGACGTTAACAACGCCTACATCGAGCGCGACGAGATGACCTGGGACGAACTCGAAGGCTGGTGGACCGACGCCGGCACCTTCGAGAGCCTGCTATACGCCTCGAACCTCGTGGCCGAAACCGGCGCGAACAACCTCGAACTAAAACACGCGGCCGAAGCCGGGGCGGCCCTGTAACTAAAGTGGTCAGTGGTCAGTTAAAGACAAGCGGCAAGCTGTTTTTCTGTTCACTGACCATCGACCGCTGACCGCTGACCACTGTTTTATGAAAGTTGTTCGCATCATCGCCCGGCTCAACGTCGGGGGGCCTGCGCGTCACGTCGTGTGGTTGACGGCGGGCTTGCGCGATGCTGGCTTCGAGACCGTGCTCGTCGCGGGCGTCGTGCCGCAGGGGGAGGACGACATGGGCTACTTCGCGGCCGCGAACGATGTCGAGCCCCACGTCATCCCGGAGATGAGCCGCGAGATTTCAGTGCAGGACGCGGTGACGGTCTGGAAACTTTACAAGCTCTTCAAGCGCGAGCGCCCGGCGATAGTCCACACGCACACGGCGAAGGCCGGCACCGTGGGGCGCGTCGCGGGCTTCTTTTACCGCTGGCTCACATTCGCCGCGCTCATAGGCCGCCCGCGCCCGTGCCGCTTCGTGCACACCTACCACGGGCACATCTTTCACAGCTACTACGGCCCGTTCAAGACGCGCCTCTTCCTGCTGATAGAAAAGACGCTGGCGCGAATGTCAGACCGCATAGTCGTCATCAGCCCGCAGCAGTTGCGCGAGATTCACGAAGAGTTCGGCGTCGGGCGAGCGCGCCAGTTTCGCGTCATCCCGCTCGGCCTCGACACGTCTGTCTTTAGTCACTGGAAAGAGCGCCGCATGGTGCTGCGCGACGAGTTGAAGGCGGGCGAGAGGGATGTGCTCGTCGGGATAGTGGGCCGCTTGACGGAGGTCAAGAATCACGCGCTCTTTCTTCAGGCCGCCGCGCTCTTTAAAGAGAAGTATGGTTTGACGAACCGTGCGCGGCGCGTCCGTTTTGTTATCATCGGCGACGGGCAGTTGCGGAATGATTTGGAAGGGCGGGCGCGCGGGCTCGGCCTCCATGATGACGTGTTGTTCCTGGGGACGCGCAGCGACCCGGAAAACTTCTACCCGGCGCTCGACGTGGTGGCGCTGACTTCGCTCAACGAAGGGACGCCGCTCACATTAATCGAAGCGATGGCGAACGCACGCGCCTGCGTCGCCACAAAGGTCGGCGGCGTCGTTGACCTGCTCGGCGCGAAGCGGGAAACGAAGGAAGCGGGAACGCCGTGGGCCTTGTGCGAGCGCGGCGTGCGCGCGCCGTCGAAAGACGCCGCAGCCTTCGCCGACGCGCTCTCACGCCTCGTTGACGACGACAGCTTGCGCGAAGAGTTGGGGAAACGCGGGCTGCGTTTCGTCGAGCAAAACTACTCGAAAGACCGCCTGCTCGCGGACGTGACCAATCTTTACCGCGAGTTGACAGAAGAAACGGTAGAGTCCAAAGTCCAGAGTCCAAAGTCCAAGGTCGAAAACGAGTCTTCGACTCTGGACATTGGACTTTAGAATTTGCAGAAGAAGTCCCCGAAGGGGACGCTTGATAATAGCCCAGCACTTCAGTGCTGGGAGAATGACAACAGATTCAATCCAGTCCCGTAGGGACGGTTGAAGTTTCAGTCGTCCCTACGGGACTCAATCAAATCGCGCTTCACACCCAGCACTGAAGTGCTGGGCTATTGCCAGTCGTCCCTGACGGGACGACAAGAGAAGGGATAATTAAAAACTTTGCGAGTCTTGATTACGGGCGGGGCCGGGTTCATCGGTTCGCACCTGGCCGACGCTTACTTGCAGCGCGGCGACGAGGTCTACGCGATTGACGACCTCTCGACCGGCAGCATCGACAACATCCAGCACCTGAAAAGCAACGAGCGCTTCCACTACACGATTGACTCCGTGCATAACCAGCCGGTCGTCGCAGAACTGGTTGACCAGTGCGACGTGATCTTTCACCTCGCGGCGGCCGTCGGCGTCAAACTAATCGTCGAGAGCCCCGTGCGCACCATCGAGACGAACGTGCGCGGCACGGAGGTCGTGCTCTCTCTCGCGAACAAGAAGAAGAAGAAGGTGCTCGTCGCCTCGACCTCGGAAGTCTACGGCCTGAGCGAGCAGGTCCCGTTCCGCGAGGACGGCAACCTCGTCATGGGCGCGACGACCAAGGGGCGCTGGTCTTACGCCTGCTCGAAGGCGATTGACGAATTTCTGGCCCTCGCCTACTGGCGCGAGAAGAAATTGCCGACCGTCATCGTGCGCCTCTTCAACACCGTCGGCCCGCGCCAGACCGGCCAGTACGGTATGGTCATCCCGACCTTCGTCAAGCAGGCGCTCGCGGGCCGCCCCATCACCGTCTACGGCGACGGCAAGCAGACGCGTTGCTTCGGCTACGTCGGCGACGTGGTGGGCGCGCTCGTGAAACTGATGGATCATCCGCAGGGCGTCGGCCAGGTCTTCAACATCGGCTCGAACGAGGAGGTGACGATTCTGGAACTGGCACAGCG
>DATFCB010000189.1:0-6903 GCA_035253525.1 Pyrinomonadaceae bacterium
CGCGCGCGGAGATAAGACAGTTATTGAGAGCGGCCGGCGCGAAGGAAGACCAAAGGAGCGCGGACGATGAGCCGGACGCCGGGGCGCTGGAAGAAGCTGCCGACGACGCCTTCACGGAGACGATAAAGAGGAACGACGTAAAAGATTTGGAAAGGCTGTTCAAGGCGTACATGGGGCATCCGCTGGGCGCGTCGGTGCTGCCCGGCGCTTTACGCACGGCGGTGATTTACGACCGGCCGGAGATGATCAAATTGCTGCTCGCGTGGGGCGTTGACCCTGACAGCGGCGCTGGGTACACAACGCTCATGCACGCCGCGAAGGAGGGAGAGGCAGAGTACGTGCGGATGCTCTTGGAAGCAGGGGCGGACGTGAACGCGAGCGACGACGAAGGGAAGACCGCGCTCGATTACGCCGAAAGCTGGACCGGTTCGAGCGAAGGGCACGACGCCGTCATCGAAATCCTGAAGGCCCGCGGCGCGAAGAGCGGAAAGCAGAAATGACGAAGGCCACTCAATTCTTTGCGCCTCCAGCGTGAACGGTTTTAGTTTCTCGCAAAGGCGCAAAGAATTGAGTTTAGGTTTTGAAACGCGCTCTTACTCTAACCTGTAGTTCGGCGCTTCCTTCGTGATGATTACGTCGTGGACGTGCGACTCGCGCAGCCCGGCCGAGGTGATGCGGACGAAGCGCGTGTTCTCCTGAAACTCGCGTATGTTGCGGCAGCCCGTGTAGCCCATCCCGGCGCGCAGGCCGCCGACCAGTTGCGTCACCATGTCCGCGAGCGTCCCCTTGTAGGGCACGCGCCCCTCTATGCCCTCGGGCACGAGCTTCGATTCCATCTCGGTGCGCTCCTGGCTGTAGCGGTCGCGCGAGCCTTCGCGCATCGCGCCGATGGATCCCATCCCGCGGTAGGTTTTGAAGGAGCGGCCCTGGAAGAGAATCACCTCGCCGGGCGCTTCTTCGGTGCCCGCGAAGAGTGATCCGATCATCACCACGTCCGCGCCCGACGCGATGGCCTTCGCCACGTCGCCCGAAAATTTCACCCCGCCGTCCGAGATAATTGGCACACCGCTCCCCTTGGCTGATTCCACGCAACTTTGGATCGCCGTAATCTGCGGCACGCCCGCGCCCGTGACGACGCGCGTGGTGCAGATTGAGCCTGGCCCAATTCCTACCTTGACGGCGTCAACGCCCGCGTCAATCAGTTCGCGTGTGCCTTCGGCGGTGCCGACGTTGCCGGCGATGAGTTGAACCTCACTATAACGGCGCTTGATTTCGCGGACGGCTTCGATGACGCGCGAGGAGTGGCCGTGGGCCGTGTCTATGACGAGGCAGTCGGCGCGCGCGCGGACCAATTCGTCGGCGCGCTCGCGGAAGTCGCCGGTCGCGCCGATGGCGGCCGCGACGCGCAGGCGGCCGAGGTCGTCCTTCGCGGCGTTCGGGTACTTGATGGCCTTCTGAATGTCTTTGACGGTGATGAGTCCCTTGATGTGTTTGGCGTCGTCAATGACGAGCAGCTTTTCGATGCGGTGCTTTTGCAGGACGGCCTTGGCCTGGTCGAGCGTGGTGCCGACGGGGACCGTGACGAGCGGCTGCTTGGTCATCACTTCGGAGACCGGAATCTCGAACCTCGTCTCGAAGCGCAGGTCGCGGTTGGTGATGATGCCGACGAGGTGCCCGTCTTCGTCCACGACGGGGACGCCGCTAATCTTGTAGCGCTCCATCACGCTCAGCGCTTCCGAGACAGGGCGGTCGGGGCGAATCGTCACTGGGTCAACGATCATCCCTGACTCCGAGCGCTTGACCTTGTCTACCTCTTCGGCCTGTCGCTCGATGGAGAGATTTTTGTGTATGACGCCGATCCCGCCCTGCTGCGCCAGGGCGATTGCGAGCGCCGCTTCGGTCACCGTGTCCATCGCGCTCGAACAGAGCGGGATTTGCAGGCGTATGCCGCGCGTAAACTGTGTCGAGGTGTCTGTCTCTGTCGGCAGCACGTCCGAGCGCGCAGGCACCAGCAGCACGTCGTCGAACGTCAGCCCCTCGGGAATGTTGGGCGTAATCATGGCGGTATTCTTACTCCTCGTTATATCGTAAATCGTAAATCGTGAATCGTAAATCGGAAAAACCGTTCGTCTATGGACGATTCACGATTGACGATGTACGAAAACAAAATTGCCCGCCATCGTAGCGGGCAACAATTGACTGGTAAGCGGGCGCGAGCGTGCGCGCGGCGCGCTCCTTCGGGCGGAAGCGCGCTTTCTCGGGCGGACGATTATTGCTGCAAAAGCTGTTCGTAACCCTCCTTCGTGATGACCATCTCGGTCTTGTCGGTCGGGACAATTGCCTTCCGGCCGTTGATGGTGACTTCGAGAGCCCTGGCGTTGACCTGCGCGTACTGAATCTTCAGGCGCGAGGCCGGGTCGAACTTTTCCGTCTTGTCCTGGTCTAAAAGAATCCCGCGGGCCTTCTTCGCGTCGTCCACCTGCGCGCTCACCCAGACCTTCTGGCCGCGCGCCGTGACCTCTATGTGAAACTCGTTCGTCGCGGGAGCGGGCGTGGTTGCCGGAGGCGCTGCGGCGTTTGATGTCTGCGTGCCGTTGGTGACGGGAGCTTGCGGCGTCGTGTTTTCGCGCGCGGCCTCGCGGCGCTGATACCAGTGCAGGACGGCCCAGACGCCGAGCGTGAGAATCGCCAGTATCAGGAGCGAGAGCAGCACGGTGACCAAAGGCGAGCGCGTGCCGCCGTCCGTGTAGACGTGCGACTTGTAGGGCGTGCTCGTGACATCGTCGGGCGACTCGCCCTGCTCGCGCGCCGTGCGCATGTAGCCTTCGAGTGCCGCCTTCTCGTCGAACCCGATCTGCTTGGCGTAGGCTTTGATGAAGCTGCGGTTGAAGATGCCGCCCGGCAAACGCTTGTAGTCGTTCGCCTCGATGGCTTCCAGGTAGCGTATGGAGATGCGCGTCTGGTCCGAGATGTGGCGCAGAGTAACCCCGCGCGCCTCGCGTGCGAGTCGCAATTCCTCTCCGAAAGAAGCTGCCATCACCAATCTACTTCCGCCCCTAGAGGTTTAATCGGGCCGGACCGAATTTCACTCGGAATCAGTTTAGAAAGAAAATTCATTCGACCGGCCGCCGCCACAATCTCACACGCGCGCTCGTCACCCTCGCGGCCGATTCGGAACAAACTCATTGGCGCGCAATATAACGTGCGGTGCAAAACGTTGTCAAACTATTATTAGTTAAGAGCCTAGCTCTTCCAGCAAAGCTGTAGAACTCAACCCCTTTGCGGCTTTGCGTCTTAGCGTGAGTGGTTTTGGTTTTCTCTCGCTGGAGGCGCTAAGACGCAAAGGGGTTGAGCAGGAGTTTGAAAGATGCTCTTCGGCTCGCCGTCTTACTTGATTCTTGCGGCACAGAGGAATACGATTGCGAAGTTAGATTACACAAGGCAAGTCGCTTTTAACTTCTACAACAGAAAGAGGAGAGCAAAGTCATGCCTCTCGAAGCACTCGGCATGGTCGAGACCAAAGGGTTCGTCGGCGCGGTCGAGGCCGCGGACGCGATGGTCAAGGCGGCCAACGTACAGCTTTTAGGAAAAGAGTATATCGGCGCGGGCTACGTGACGATCTTCGTGCGCGGCGATGTCGGCGCAGTGAAGGCCGCAACGGACGCCGGAGCGGCGGCCGCGCGCCGCGTCGGCGAACTCATCAGCGTCCACGTCATCCCCCGCCCGCACATGGAAGTCGAGCGCGTGCTCCCGCACAACGGCCGCACGGGCTACAGCCCCGACGAGCGCGCCATCGGCGCTGGCAGCGCGGGCCAACTCGGCGAAGGCGACCAGGGCCGCTCCGCGTCAGGCGTGCGCGAGAATAATAGGGAGAAGGCGAAGTGAAAAGTGAAAAGTGATGAGTGATAAGTAAAAGAAAGACGGCTTTTACTCATCACTTATCACTTATCACTGCTTTTCGGAGGTGTTCCATGTCAGTTGATAAGGACCTGGTGTCCGTACAGCAGGCGCGCGATCTGGTCGAGGCGGCGCATCGCGCACAGGTGGAGTTGGCGCGCTTTGACCAGGGCAAGATTGACCGCATCTGCGAGGCGATGGCGAAGGCGGCGCTAAGGGAGGCCGCGCGCCTCGGCGCGATGGCCGTCGAGGAGACAGGCTTCGGCGTCGCGGACGACAAGCGCGAGAAAAACCGCTTCGCCTCCGAAGATGTCTGGAACTACTTCAAGGGCCTGCGCACCGTCGGCGTCGTCAATGAGACAAAGGACGTGGTGGAAATCGCCAGCCCGCGCGGCGTCGTCGCAGGCATCATCCCCTCCACGAACCCCACCTCCACGGCCATCTTCAAATGTCTCATCGCCATCAAGTCGCGCAACGCGATCGTTCTCAGCCCACACCCGTCGGCCGCGCGCTGCATTAACGAGACGGTCAAGGTCGTGCGCGACGCGGCCATCAAGGAAGGCTTGCCGGCGGACGCGATAGGCTGCATGACCTCCGCGACCATAGAAGGCACGGAAGCCCTGATGAAGCACAAGCAGACGGCCGTCATCCTGGCGACGGGCGGCATAGGCTTGGTGCGCGCGGCCTATTCTTCGGGCAAGCCCGCGTTCGGCGTCGGCCCAGGAAATGTGCCAGTCTTCGTCGAGCGGACGGCCGACGTGGCTAAAGCCGCGCAGGACATTCTGACGGGGACGTGCTTCGACAACGGCACCATCTGCGCTTCGGAGCAATCAGTCGTCGCGGACGCGCCCATCGAAAAAGCCTTGCGCGAACAGTTCAAGGCGCAGGGCGGACATTTCCTGTCTGCTTCTGAAGCGGACCAACTGGCGAAGGTCGTCGCCACGCCGCAGCGCTCGCTGAACCCTGCCATCGTCGGCAAATCCGCGGAGCACATTGCGAAGCTGGCCGGCATCAGCATCCCGCCGGGCACGCGCTGTCTGCTTGCTGATGTTGGCGGCGTCGGGCGTGAGCATCCGCTTTCAATGGAAAAGCTCTCGCCCGTTCTGGCCTTCTACGTGGTTGACGGTTTAGAGCGCGGCGCGGCCCGTTGTTTTGAAGTCCTGAGCTACGGCGGCATGGGCCACACCGCTGGCGTGCACACGCGCTCGCGCGACGCGGCCGTCTCTTATGGTCGCGAGATGCCCGCCTCGCGCGTCATCGTCAACTCGCCGACGACGCACGGGGCCATAGGGTTTTCGACGGGGCTGCCCCCTTCGATGACTCTCGGCTGCGGCTCCTGGGGCGGCAACGTCACGTCCGACAACGTCTCGCCGCTTCACCTGATGGACATCAAGCGCGTCGCGTTCGAGACGCGCCCCGTCAAGAGCGCCAGGCCCGCGGTCGCGGCGCGAGATGCGGTCGAAGCCGCACCGCAACCGGCGCTCGCCGCCTCTTCCTCGACACCGCAACGCCCGATAGCCCGTGAAGAGATAGCGGCCATCGTTGACCGCTTCCTCGCGGGACGCGACACGCGCAGCGGCGGGCAGCACGCGGAGTTACACGCGTCCTCGTCGCCCGCGCCCGTTCAGCCCGTGATTGATGTCGAAGCCGGCAGCATGTACGCGCAGCCCGCTGCCGCCCCACACGCTGAGGCCGCGCCGACCGCAGTCGAAACGGGCGGCGGTAACGGCGGCGGCACCGCTCCCGCGCGTAGCGCCGCGCCGTCACCGCCACCGCAGGCCGCGCCTCCGCCGCCGCAAACCAACGGCGGGCAATCGGCCGCAGCCAACGGCAACGCGCGCAAGGCCGTAGACTTCGTCAGCGAAGACGACGTGCGCCGGGCCATTCAGAAAGGCGAAAAGATTTACGTCAACGCGCGCACGATCATCACGCCCTCTGCGCGCGACATGGGCGAACCCGCAGAGGTCTTCGCCAAAGCGTAAAGTTTCAAGTTTCAGGTTTCAGGTTTCAAGTTAAGAGACCGAAGAACCTGAAACTTGAAACCTGAAACCTGAAACCTATGTTCCTGGGAAAAGTCGTCGGCACGGTCTGGTCAACGAAGAAGACGCCCGATTTGGAGGGCGTCCGCTTTTTGATTGTTCACCCTTACGACCTGGACAAGGAGCCGACCAAGAATATCGTCGTCGTCGCGGACCGCCTCGGCGCGGGAATAGGCGAGACGGTCATGTGCGCTTACGGCAAGGCGGCGCGCTCGGCCATCGGTAACCAGGAGATGTCAATCGAGGCGGCGGTCGTGGGCATCGTGGACCGCATGGACTTGCAGGACGCACGCTCCGACGGCCTGATTGATGCCGCGCACGAACTGCGCTCGACGGACAATGGAAGAAAGTGATAAGTGATGAGTGATAAGTGATGAGTTAAAACCGCCTGCTTTTACTTATCACTTATCACTCATCACTTATCACTATTTTAAAATGGCTGACGAAGAATTGATCTATCGCATCACGCGCGCCGTCTACGGGCGGCTGGGGGCGGGCGCGGACGAATCCGTGGTCGAGCAGTTGGTGACGGACGTTTACCGCGCCATAGAGCCTGTGGTCGCAAACGGCGGGGGCGGGCGGGCGGCGGCTGAGGGCGTCGCGACGAACGAGCGCGAGCGCGAGGCGCGCGAGGCGGGTTCGGCCGAACGGCTCATCGTCTCGGTCTTCGGCGTTGACCACCCAGGCATCGTCGCGGGAGTCTCGGAAGTGCTGGCCGAGGCGGGTTGCAGCATCATAGACATCAACCAGACGGTGGTGCGCAGCAAGTTCGCCATGATCATCATCGCGGACATGTCGCGCGCCAAAGAGACTGCCTCCGCCCTCAAGGAGCGCTTCCGCGCGGAAGGCTCACGCCTGGGCGTCCGCATCTACGCACAGCGCGAAGACCTCTTCAACGCGATGCACAGAATTTGAGCGAAGGGATGAGGGATGAGGGATGAGGGATGAATGAAAGCCCGTTGAATCA
>DATFCB010000190.1:0-2736 GCA_035253525.1 Pyrinomonadaceae bacterium
CGCCTCCAGCGTGAGATTAAGTTTCACGCTGGAGGCGCAAAGTCGCAAAGAAAGGGCTTGATGCTTTCCTTCCAATCCGCAATCAGGAGCCGCGCACGCGTGGCGTCTGGCCTTCAAAAATGAACGCGAGCGATTTGTAGATGAGCTTGGCGCAGAGGAAGGCCGAGGCGTCCTGGCCTTCGACGTAGGAGTATTCCGTCAAGTCCATCCCGACGACGCGCCGCTTGCGGGCCAGCGTGCGAATCAGGCCAATGGTCTCGTACCAGCCGAGGCCGCCCGGCTCAGGCGTCCCGGTCTGCGCGACGAGCGAAGGGTCCAGGCCGTCAATGTCCACAGTCAGGTAGACGTTCTCGGTCAGCCCGTCCACGGCCGCGTCCCACCAGTCGCTGCGGCCGACGATGTCCTTGGCCCAGAAAATCCGCGTCGGCAACTCGTCCAGCGCGCGCGCCTCCTCGGCCGAGATGGAGCGTATGCCGCACTGGACGGCTGGCAGGCGCATGTCGCGCGTGACGCGGGCCATGATTGAGGCGTGCGAGTGCGGCGTGCCGTCGTACGTGTCGCGCAGGTCCGCGTGCGCGTCTATCTGTAGGATGGAGAGGTTATCGTAGCGCTCCGCGTGCGCGCGTATGACGGGCGCGCTGACGGAGTGCTCGCCGCCGATCATGGTGACGAACTTGCCCGCCGAGACCAACTCGCTCGCGCGCTCGTAAAGCGACTCCATCATGCGCGCGGGCGGGTCAACCGAGGGCGACTCGGCCACCGTGTGAATGCCCAGCTTGTAGACCTCCGCGTCCGTCTCCTCGTCGTAAAGCTCCATATTGCGCGACGCGTCAATGATGGCCTCCGCGCCGCGCCCCGTCCCCGTCCCGTAAGAGACTGTGCCCTCGTAAGCGACGGGCCAGACGACGATACGCGCCCGCTCGAAACTCGAAAACTCCTCCTCGGCGATCCCGCCGAAGTTCATCGGAAGTTGTGCTGATTCAGACATAAAGAAAGTGATAAGTGATAAGTGATAAGTGATGAGTATAAGAAAGAGAGTTTTAACTTATCACTCATCACTTATCACTTATCACTGTTTTACGGTACTTCAATCGTCAAGTCTTTTCCTGCAAACGTGAAGTTGGGGCGCTTGCGGCCTTTCATGTATTTGGCGGCGGTTTGGGAGAGCGCGGTGACGAGCAGGGGGAGGGCGATGGTCGCGTCGCAGGGGACGTAGGCCGTGTGCGCGCCGCGCTGGAGCTTGCCGAAGACGAGCGCTTCGTCGCCGGCGGCTCCGGTGGCGCTTGAGCGCCCGCCGGGGTGGGGCGCGTCCGTGGCAATCGTGATCGCGTACTTGTGGCCGCGCGCCGGAATCTTGACGATGTTGGTGGAGATTTCCGTCTGCTGTATGAAACTCTTCGAAGTGCCGCCGCCCAGGTGCAGGACGCCAGAGACGCGCGCGCGCGCCGCGATCTGCGTCATGTCCAGCACGTCCTGGATGATGTCGAACTGAAAATTGTTCTTCTTCTCGAAGCGCGAGGCGGCGATGCCTATGCTGATGGAGCTGTCCGCAATGGACGGGCAGAAAATTGGCACACGCGACTTGTAAGCGGAGGTGAGCACGCCGTCTTCGGTCGCGATCTCGGCCAACTCGCGTCCGAGCAAATGCAGGAACTCGCGTGTAGAGTATGGGCGCGACTGGTCAAGCTGGCTGCTGAAGCCGCCGACCCACTCCTCCGCCTCGCGGTACTCTTCGTCGCTCGCGAGCAAATCCCACATGCGGTTGATCTGTGAAGCCTCAAGCTCCGCGTCCGTCATGCTGGGGTGCGCCTGGAAGTGGTGGCGGCCGAGCGTCTCGTGCAGGTCGTGGAAGATGATCGAGCCGGAGAGCACGAGCACGTCCACAAAGCGGTTCTTGATGATGTAGGCGAGGAGACGGCGCATCCCGGCCGGGATCAGCGCGCCGGAGCCGGCGAGGTAGATGGTCGTATTGTCGCCGAGCATGTCGAGCCAGATGCGGTGCGATTCGGCCAACTGCCGCCCGCCAAAGCCTGTGCCCTCCATTTTCTCCAACAGCCCGGCCACCGAGCGGTCGCGGTCAACCTGCACGGGGCGCGTCGGCACAGTCAAATACTTCGAGGGTTTCGGTCTCCGCTGAGTCACCATAAGATTCTCCAAGTGATAAGTGATGAGTGATAAGTGATAAGTTAAGAACCTCTTTCTTTAACTTATCACTTATCACTTATTACTTATCACTGTTTTCAGTCCCTTCCGCGTTTCCCGCGACTGTTCTTCCCGTTGATGGCGAGGTAGGTGTACGCGTCGAAGCGCGATTCGTAGAACTCGATCAGTTCGGCGGCCTCGGCCTCGGTCAGCTCCTCGCGCTTGACGCGCTGCGCGACCTGGCGGCGGAAGCCGTCGTGCAGGAGGCTGCGCTCGTAGCGCGCTCGCTCGACGGCCTGGCCGATGGAAGTGCCGCGAATCACTTTCTTAATCAGGTAGCCGTCTTCGTCAATGTGCACGTGCGCCTCGTTGGGCGCGCCGAAAAGATTGTGACTGTTGCCCATCACTTCCTGGTACGCGCCGACGAGCATGAAAGCGAGGTAGTAAGGCTCGTCCTTGTTGAGCTGGTGAAGCTCAAGGACCTGCTTAACGTCGTGCAGGTCAACGAACTTGTCCACGATGCCGTCTGAGTCGCACGTGATGTCGCAAAGCGTGGCGTATTCGGACGGCGCTTTGTTCAGCCCGTGTATAGGC
>DATFCB010000191.1:0-2109 GCA_035253525.1 Pyrinomonadaceae bacterium
GAGGCGTGCCAGCTCTTCACGCGCAAGATGCTTGAGCCGGACGTGACGGTCGGCCTCTCGATCACGGGCGCGCTCACGCCCGCGGGGCTCGGCATCTCTGCCCTGATTCCCTTAATCCAGGCCGGCTTCGTTGATTGGATCATCTCCACGGGCGCGAACCTTTATCACGACGCGCACTTCGGGATAGGGCTTTCTCTACACCAGGGGAACACGCAAATCTCCGACGTGGTGCTGCGCGAGGAAGAGGTCGTGCGTATCTACGACATCTTTTTCGACTACAGCGTGCTCCTGGACACGGACGCCTTCTTTCGCCGCCTGATAGAAGGCGACGAGTTTCAAAGGCCCATGTCCACGGCCGAGTTTCATTATCTCTGCGGCAAATACGTCCGCGAGCGCGAACGGAAACTGGGCCTTGAGAATAAATCGCTCCTGGCAGCGGCTTATGAATACGGGGTGCCGATTTACACTTCGAGCCCTGGCGATTCCTCCATCGGGATGAACGTCGCTGCGAAGGCGCTGCAAGGCAACAAGCTCAGCTTCGACCCGTCGCTCGACGTGAACGAGACGGCGGCCATCGTGCTTGCGGGCAAGCGCGGCGCGATTCACGGGCGCGGCGACAAGGGCACCAGGCACGGCGGGCGCTCGGCCGTCTTCATCCTCGGCGGCGGCAGCCCCAAAAACTTCATGCTCCAAACCGAGCCGCAGATTCAGGAAGTCTTAGGCATTGACGAGCGCGGCCACGACTACTTTTTACAAGTCACGGACGCGCGTCCCGACACGGGTGGGTTGAGCGGTGCTACTCCGGGAGAGGCCGTCTCGTGGGGGAAGGTTGACCCGGAGCGTTTGCCGGACGCGGTTGTGTGTTATGTTGATTCGACGGTCGCGCTGCCGATTATTACGGCGTACGCGCTGGCCCGACACGAGCCGCGCGAGCCGAAGCGACTCTACGAGCGGCGGGAAGAGTTCATGGGGCTTTTACTATCGGAGTATAAAAAATCGAAGCGACGATAGGGGGCTCGAACAATGTGCAAGCTAGTCTGTCGGAGGCTGTGGCTATGCGCGTTCTTCCTCTGCTGTCTGACGGCGCGTGCGGCGCAACGGGATGTGCCGTCGTTCATCAGACCGGCGCACCGCGCGGCCTTGCGCGGCTTCCTGAAGGCGAAGCCGCACCTGCGCGTGGCGACCTTCGCGGACGCGGACGAGCACGGCAAGAGTGTGTTGGGTGGGGTGAACGGCGGGGAATACGGCGAGGGCAAGAATAATTCGCCCTTCTACGCCGTGGGGGATTTCAACCACGACGGGCGCGAGGACTTCGCCATCGCTTTCGTCAACACGCGCAGCCCGAAAGAGTTCCCGGTCGCCATCTTCAACGGGCCTTTCAGGAGCAAGAGGTCATTTCAGCCCGCCTTCTACAACGAGAAGAGATTCGGGTCATATGATTTCCTGCTGGCGATCAAAGATGATAACGGGAGGGATGAACTGCAAGTCAGCATCCCTGGCGGCGACTGGACAGTCATGATAAAACCCAGGCGGCGCGGGCGCGGGTATTACGTCTGGGAGGGCATGACTGAGTAGGGAGGAGTGGAAAGGGAATCGATGGGGAAAAAGATTACGGACGAACAGCCGCGCGTCTATTTCGATTGCTCGAAGTGCCCGGCCTACTGCTGCTCGGTCTACGAGCGCGTGCAGGTCTCTAAGCGCGACCTCAACCGTTTAGCTAAATATTTCGGCCTGACGCCGGAGGCGGCCGAGAAGCGCTACACGAAGATCGAGCGTTCGAGCGGCGAGAGGGTGCTCCGCCGCAAGAAGGACGTGATCTTCGAGGAGACGTGCATGTTCCTCAATCAGGAGACGCGCGGCTGCACCATCTACCACGCGCGCCCCGCGGTCTGCCGCACCTACCCGGACCGCGTGCGCTGCGCCTATTACGACCTCTTGCAGTTCGAGCGCAATCAACAGGACGACCCGACCGTCCTCCCGCTCGTCCAGATCACCTTCCGCGAGGTCGAGAAGAAGACGGTCCGCGACGAGCACGGCACCGAGAAGATTTGGGAATGGAAACGAAGGGATGAGGGATGAGGGATGAGGGATGAAGAAAGACAGTTCTTT
>DATFCB010000192.1:0-7394 GCA_035253525.1 Pyrinomonadaceae bacterium
CCGATGAGGCGGTTCGAGATGCCGTGGCCGTACTCGTGGAAGACCACGTCGCCGTCCTCCGAGCTGTCGCGGTCGGGGTTGGGCGAGGTGAAGATGTACTGCTGCATGCGCGGGCGCTGGCCGTCGGGCGGCGTGGCGAAGTTCGCGTTGTTCGTGCCGGAGCCGTCCTGCGCTTCGGCCCTCACGGAGTCGTTGCCGAGGCCGCCGCGCCCGTAGTTGTTCACCTGGAAGTTGCGCGCCGACTCCGTGAACCCGAGGCTGTAGGAGAAGTCGTGCATGATGTTGTTGTAGTAGAAAAGATTCGTCACCACGGCCGCCTGATTCGTGGCCGTGGTCGGCGCGGTTGTGGTGGAGAAGGGGAAGGTGAAATTCTGGTCGGCCGCTGAAGCGTGGCCGCTCGACAACCCGTTACCGCTGGTCGAGTCCGGCGAGTTGTTGGCGTCCCTGTCCAGGTAGGCTTCGACGTTGTTGCCGGTGGTCACGGTCGAAGTGCCCATCCAACCGGCGCTGGTATTAATGACCGTGTCGCCGACGAAGGAGACGAGTTGGCGCGCGCCCTTGTCCGGCGCTTCGGTGTAGACCGTGCCCTGCGCTTCGTTGACGTAGAGGTTGCTGCGCAGGAGCAGTTCGCCCGTGTGCGCGTCAACCAGCATCTCGTACCATTCAGACGGGCCGACTTCCGCGTAGACGTGCCACGCGAGCCGCGCCGCGTCGGCCACGCGCACGACGTTCAACTCCGCCAGCACGTCTTCGTAGCTGGGCTTCACGGGGTTCTTGTAAGAAGAAAACTCGCTCTTGAATTTGCGAGCGGTGACCCTTGTGAACGAGGGGTTCACAGTTCTCCCGGCGTGCTCGAAAGCCTTGGCGATGCCCTGGGCTTCCGTGAGCGTCGGCGTCAGCTTGACCTTCTGGCCCGTGTAGAGAAAGCCTTCGCGGACGTTGAGAACTTCGCCGCTGTTGTTGACGACCACCTGCACGTTGCCCTCGAAGACTTTGTAGCCGCCGACGAGTTGCGCGTAGTCCAGGAAGGTCGTGCCGCGGTCGTTGTCTTCCTTGACTCGCTTGAGTCTGGCGGCGTCAGCGCTTGAGGCGAGAAGCCCGGCGCGACTTCGCAGGAAACCGCGGGCGATCCTGTCCGGGGTGTCGGCCTGCGGTCCGGAGAGCGCGGCCCCGTCAACGAAGAGGTTTTTCATCGCGCCCGTTTCGTTGACGACGGCGCGCAGGTTCGCCGCGGCTTTGGGTTTGAGGCCGGCGCGGAAATTGTCCAGAGCCGAGACGCGCGCCTGCACGTCAGCGACCTTACCGGCGGCAGCCTGCTGGCGTCCCGCCGCTGAACTGAGGTCGGAGTCCGTAAACTCGGCGCGGCCCGCGAGGCGTTTATCGTAGTTAGGGAGGCCGACCCATTCAGGCGTGGTCGGAACGACCTCCGGCTTCCGGGGGGTGCGCTGCGCACCGGATTTCGCGAAGGGAAACAGTGCAGCCGCAGCCAGGGCGACGCCCAGTAATCCTATGAGTAATCTCTGACGCATTATTATCTTCCTTCCTTAAATTGGGTGGAGGTAAGGCAACATGCCGTCGGGTAATCTCCCAGGGCGCGGGATTCTCAGGTAGTAGGCCCCGCGTTTCGGACGATTGAGGTTTGCCTTAACGTTAAGGTTTAGCGACGATCAGGCACGCCGCACGCACGCTCGCCTTTTACTGGAAACGCCGCCGGACGGTGTGGCCGCGCTGGCGTCTCCGCTCGTTCTCCGAACTGAAGCTCGGAGCTTCAGTCGTCTGACGTGACCCGTATAACGTTCTTCTGGGCTAATGGGGGCTTAGCAATGGCCGTCGGCCGTTGTTTGTGAGGGCGCTAGAGTAGCAAATCCGGCGGCGGATGTTAAGCCGCCAGAGGCCCGCCGGGGGAAAAAGTTTTGGCACAAAAATCTTGACGCCTCGTCCTCGCGTTTCTCGCGGACGAGCCAGCTACGCGACGAGGCGGGCCACTATCTCTTCGACGTGGATTTTGGTCGTGTCCAGGAAAGGGACTTCGCCGTGTTGCTCCGCGCGCAAAATCAACGGAAGCTCTGTCCCGCCGAGAATCAGTCCCTCTATTCCGTCTTGCGTGTTCATCGATTCGACGATAGCCAGTAGCCTCTCTCTAGTCTCAGGGAGGAAGATTCCGTTGACAAGCTCGCTCAGGTATTTGTCGTGAATATAGTCCTGCTCTTCGGCGGACGGGGCAATCAAGGTAATTCCCGCGCGGTCGAACACGTCGCTGTAGAAGCGCCCTTGCATCGTAAACCGTGTGCCGAGCAAGCCCACGCGTTTCATCCCGCGCGCTGCGGCGGCCGCGCAAGTCGCTTCAACGATACTGATCAAAGGGATCGTGGACTGGCGGCGGAGGTCGTCAAAAACGATGTGCGGCGTGTTGGCCGACAGCGCGCCGAAGTCTGCGCCCGCCGCCGCCAGCCTGTTCACTTCCGCCGAGAGATACAAGGTCACTTCCGGCAATCTGTTCTCGGTGATGAAGTCGCGCACCTTACTCAAGCTGACGCTGTTGATGATGAGAGAAGGGTAACTGTCTTCCTGTGTCCGCTCGCGGTAGGCTGCGATTATCAACCTGTAATAGTCTATGGTTGACTCCGGCCCCAGGCCCCCGATAATTCCTGCCGTCTTCATACGAACTCGCTCCGTCCTCTCAACGCATTGTGTCGAGTGACCCTCACAAGGCTTTAGCCAGAGTATACCCCGCCCAGACCATGAGCAGGCCGGCGAAATTTGAGATGCCGACGTTTAGTGCGGCGAGGCCGAACTCCCCGCCGCGCATCAGCGTGAACGTCTGTAGCCCGAAAGAGGAGAAGGTGGTGAAACCGCCGAGGAACCCCACGAACAGCACCATGCGGAGCGTATCGCCGGTCAGGAACCGCTCGTGCATGATGTAGAAGAGAAAGCCTATCAGAAAGCAGCCTGTCACGTTGACGACCAGCGTGCCGAACGGGAAAATCTCCCCGGCGCGCTTGGCGAACCACTCGGACACACAGTACCTGAGCAGCGTCCCGCACAGCCCGGCCAGCCCGGTCAGAAGCAGTTTGTTCATCATCACCTCAAAGCGAAAACTCCCAATCAATATCCGGCACCCTCGGGGCGGAATGAAATCCGCGCGCGATGAGGTTTGTGGATTTAGCGGCGACTTTCTCAACAAGCCGCGCCGAGCGAGAGAGAGCATTTATTCCCGGAAGCGTAAGCCCTTGAGGTCCCACAGGAGAATGCCGAAACGTTGGGGCTCGGGAGGAAGTTCGAAGCGCACGAAATCGCCGACCTGCAACCGTCTCCCCTGGACGTTGGGGGCACCTTGATAGTAAGCGGTGACGGTGACGTGCGTCAGTTCCCTGGGCTCGACGACTTCAAAACGAATGATGTCGGAAACCAGCACCTCTCCATTTTCGAGATGGTCGGTGTAAGCCTTCAATTCCATCTTGCTCAGGATCGCCAACACCTCGCGACCTGTCCCGGCGTCCGCCGATTCGGAACTGTCATCGGTCCGCCCTGATGTTTGCCGCCGCGGAGATACGGAGTAGGTCAGCTCCACGTCTGCCGCTCCTTTCTTCTTCCCGTTTTTGAATTTCAGCAATCTTCCCACGGCCACCACGTCCTCCGGGCCGTGCTCGCTTTCGGCCAGCACACAGATACTGTCAAACTTGCCTGAGAATTGGTAGCTCACTCCTTCAACAATCTGCGTCGTAAACTCGAAGGTGATGCCGCCTCCACTGGAATGTGTGCGAAACTCGCCCAATGTCGCACACCTGTAAAACCTTCCATTTTGAGCATACACATGCGATTCAATGGTTGGACGTTGGCCGATCTTGCCTGTCACTTGCAGTTGGATGTGGTCGAACTCTTCAAAGCCCCGCGGCGAGCCGCCCTTGATATAAAAGTAACCGTCAGGGTCAAAACGACATTGGGGCAGCAGTGATGAAGCACGCGTGGGCGCTCCCGTCAGTCCGAGGCCGGCCAGAATAATCAATATCATCAACAGCCTTTTGAGCAGAACTGCGCGATGCGTAATTGACGACCGGCTCATGCTTGCCCTCCCAGACTTCAGGTTTTCGGCTGCGAGGCTTGAAGTTGCTAGGATGCTGTTTGAAGGCCAAACGGGCGCTCAGATTCATTCATTGGAAATGGCTTTTGTGCAAGGCCAGATGCCAAGGTTTAGTCTCCGACCGAATTTCTTCCGTTGACCCTCATTCTTAATGTTGCGCAATAGTTCCAATACCCGGTCGTCGGCAGCTCAGAAAAAAGCTGGCGCGACTTCTTCGACGCGCTTCCTCGCCGCCGGACTGAGGCTCTCAAGTGTCGCCAGAATCCGTTCGTGAGTCATGGCCGAGCCGAGATACGTCCAGCGGTTCGCCTGAAGCTGCGCACGGCGGAACTGATCCTTCTCCTCTTCGTTTAGTTCGCGTCCGGTCGCCCGCGTGAAAGCATCGAGGTCGAAATCGATCTGCTGCTTGAGTCCCGCGTCGATCAGGCCGCCAATCTCAAGATACTCCTCGACCGCTCGGTCTATCTCGCTGGCGTTGCGCCCGTCGGCCAGCGCCTCGACCATAAGCGTGTCGAGCTTGGCGTGCTGCGCCTCTTCCATCCAGTGGTGCTTGAGCAGGCTCTTGAACTGCGGGTCGAGCTGCCTGTCTTCTCGGACGCTGTCAAGGTAATGACGCTGTGTCATCCACTCGATGTGCAGGATCGCGAAGGCGACGGCCAACGGGTCGTGCGCCAATACGGCCCTGGCTATCTCCTCGGGCGGCCCTATGACCGCGCAGCGTGTGCCGAAGCCGCGCTCGAAATCCTCACGGAAGAGCTTAAACAGGTGGATGTGCTTGGCCTCCTCCGAGGCGAACTGTAAGAGGGCGCGCGTGCGGTAGTCGTCCGGCTGGAGATGCGGGCGTGCGTGGTCCAGGACGAAGGGCAGGATGAACTCTTCGACGAGGCCGAAGATGCACAGATATGCGTTCCCCCTGATCTGGTTCAGCGTCCGCTTCTCCTCCGAGGTCAGGAATGAAAGCTGTTCCACCCGCGCCAGCGACTCGGGCATGAACGGCTTCGTGAAGTCGAGCCGCTTGTCCCCGCCAATGATCTCCTCGACGCGCCAGCGAATGCCCTCGGCGGTTGCCAGGGCCGATTGATACGTGTACTGCTGATTCATAAAACTCCTCCTTCAGTTAATCAACTTCTTCCTGCGCGAGGGGTGAGGCCGACGGGGCGCACCCTGGTAGTTCCGCGATGCTGGCTCAGTTGACCGAATTATTGTACGTGGAGGTTCTGCGGCGTTACATGCAGCAACTTCCTTCCGGGCACACGGGCTGGCTGGCAGGCGTGAAGGACCAGGAGGTTGGGCGGGCGCTGCGGTTGCTGCACGCCCGGCCCGAGCGCCAATGGACCGTGGAGGAGTTGGCGCACGAGGTGGGAGTCTCGCGTTCCGGATTAGCTCAACGGTTCACCGAGTTGACCGGAGAAGCGCCAATGCGATACTTGACCGGCTGGCGCATCCAACTGGCAAAACATCTCATCCTTCAAGCGGGCCTCTCGATTGCTGAGGTTGCTGATCGCGTCGGGTACGAATCGGAGGCAGCCTTCAACCGGGCATTCAAACGGCACGTCGGCGAGCCGCCTGTAGCATGGCGTAACAAAAGTACCTGAACATCAAATTTCGAGCGCGGTCTCAAATGCCGCAGCTCGCAATCGGCTTCGGAAGTCGGTTCCGTTCGAGTTGCCGCAGTGTCACGAAGGCCGGTAACCCCGAACTTCTGGCACCGCCGACGCGTCACGCGCATCGCGCCGCTTTCTGCTAAAATGTCGCGCCCTAATTCCAGACCGACGATGTAACCGTGCCTCGAAGCCATGAACCATCCCTCCTCCCGCGCGATAGACCGTGCTGCACCAATTGTCGCAATCCTCGCCATCGCAATCATGGCTGTCGTCTCGCTCAAGAGCTTGTGGCCCACGACTGCGCCCGGCGGCGACCCGGCGAGCTTCTCAGCCGAGCGCGCGATGGCGCACGTCGAGGCGCTCGCGGCCAAGCCGAGGCCGGCGGGCTCGGCAGCGCACCGCGCCGCTCGGGAGTACATCGTGACGGCGCTGCGCGAGAGCGCCGGGCTTGAAGCCGAAATCCGCAGCGCCACGGCGACGAGCACCCGTTACGGCGTCCCGTACGACGCGGCGCGCGTGCACAACGTCGTCGCTACGCTCCCTGGGACCGACCCGTCGCGCCGGATCGTTCTCACGGCTCATTACGACACCGTGCTCACGAGCCCCGGTGCAGGTGACGACGCGGCTGGCGTTGCTACGCTCCTCGAAGCGGGCCGAGCGCTCGCCGTCAAGTACGGCGGCGGGCCGGACGTGACGCTGCTCTTCACCGACGCCGAGGAGGTCGGTGCCGTCGGGGCCGAGGCGTTCCTCGCATCCGGCGGCCTCGACCCGGAGCGGACGACAGTGCTCAATTTCGACGCGCGGGGCACTGGCGGGCCGTGCGCGCTCATTGAGACGGCGGGGGACGAAGGCAGGCTCGTGCGGACCCTGGCGCGCTCGGGTGCGCCGGTCGCGGCGGCGTCGCTCGCGCCGACGCTCGCGCGGCTCCACGGGGTCGGGACAGACTTCCGCCCGTTCCGCGAGGCGGGCGCGGGCGGGTTGAACTTCGCGATCGTTGACGGCGTCGCGCGCTACCACACGCCGGCCGATGCGCCGCCTGCGCTCGACCGGGAGAGCGTGCGGCGACAGGGCGAGGCGGCCGTCGCGCTCGTACGCGCGCTCGGCGATGGCACCGACGAAGGCTCCGGTGCCGTGTCCTACTTCACGTCGCCGTGGGCCGGCCTCGTCGTCTACCCGCGGTTCCTTGACATCCTCGCCGCTACGCTGGCGACGGTGCTCGTCGCGTTCTGGGTCGTGGCATCGGTCAGGCGCGGGCACTCGTCGTGGGCGCAGCTCGCGGCGTCCGGCCTCGCCGCGGTCGCGGCTGTGACTCTGGCGGCGGTCGCATGCCACGCCGGGTGGTGGCTCGTGCGCGCGCTCGGGGCGGGGCCGGCACCCGGGCTGGCGGATCCGTATGATCCGGTCCCATACCGGTTCGCCGCCGTCATGCTCGCGGCGGGGACGGCACTCGGCGTTGTTCGCGCCGCGCGGCAAATAGGTGTGACGGGGCCAACCGCCCTCCTCCCGGTCATCGGCGTCGCCTTGCTCTGGGGACTCGCTCTCGGGCTCCCCGGAGCGGCGTATCTCCTCGCCGTCCCAATGCCGTTCGTTGCGATGCATGCGGTCGCGTCGAGCAGTGGCCGCCGCTCGACGGTCGCGCGTGCCCTCTGTGCCGCAGCCGCGTCACTCCCGGTCGTGATCGTCTGGGCCCCGGTTCCATACGTCCTCCT
>DATFCB010000193.1:0-4231 GCA_035253525.1 Pyrinomonadaceae bacterium
GAAATAAAAGCGTTTGCCTTTCTTCATCCCTCATCCCTCATCCCTCATCCCTTACATTGAATATGCCTTTCACACGGTTCGACCGTTACGTTGAGCGACACGCGCGTTCCTTCACGGAGCGGCTACAGGCGTTGTGCCGCATGCCGTCGGTGGCGGCGCGCGGGACGGGGATGCGCGCGATGGCCGAGGCGGTCGAGAAATTGATGCAGCGCTCCGGCGCTGGCACGCGCGCCTTCAAGATCGGCAGCGGGTTCCCGATTATCTTCGGCGAGTGCGGGGCCGGCTCGCACTGCTTTCTGGTCTACGGCCATTACGATGTCGCGCCGGTGGGCCAGTTGACGAGCTGGTCTTCGGGGCCGTTCGCCGCCGAGGTCAAGGGCGGCAAACTCTACGCGCGCGGCTCCGCCAACAGCAAGGGTGATCTGGTCGCGCGCCTCGCGGCGGTCGAAGCCTATCAGAAGACTTTCGGCAAGCTGCCCGTCTGCCTGCGCTTCATCGTCGAGGGCGAGGCCGGCATCGGCAGCCCCAGCCTATACCGCTTCACGGCGGAGAACGCCGACCTGCTCAACGCCGAGGGCTGCATCTGGGAGGAAGGCAACAAGGACACGCAGGAGCGCTTCGTCATCAGCCTCGGCTTCAAGGGCATCACTTTCATAGAGCTGCGCGTGCACGGCGCGCGCACGGACCTGCACTCGAAGTGGGGCGCGATTGTGCCAAATCCGGCGTGGCGTCTCGTGCAGGCGCTCGCGACCGTCACCTCGCCCAAAGGGGTCATCACGATTGACGGCTTCTCGTCGGCCGTCGCGCCCATAGAGCCTGAGGACGCCGGGGCCTTGAAGGAGATAGAGCTGGACGAGGCGGGCCTCAAGCGCGAGTTTCGCATCAGCCACTGGGTGCGCGGGATGCGCGGAAGCTCGCTGGTCAAAGAGCACATCTTCGGGCCGACCTGCACCATCTGCGGGATTCAGACCGGGCACACGGAGGCCGGGCCGAAGACCGTGCTCCCTAGCTACGCGATGGCCCGCCTGGACTTTCGCTTAGTCCCCGACCTGACGCCCGCGGGAGTCGTCCGCCTCCTGCGCGAGCACCTGGACGTGCGCGGCTTCAAGGACGTGGAGGTCATAGAGCTGGGCAGTGCGCCCGTCATCAAGTCTTCGTCGCAGTCCGTGGTCGCGCGCGCCGCCATAGAGGCCGCGCCCGAAGTCTACGGCGGGCCGTCGGTCGTCTACCCGCTCAACCCTGCGAGCGGCCCCGTCGGCGCGATCTGCGGCGCGACCATGCCGCCCATCCCCGTCGTCTCCTTCGGCACGAGCTACGCCGGCTCGAACCCGCACGGCCCCGACGAGAACATACGCCTTGAAGACTTCCTACAGAGCGTCAAGTTCTTCGGCCGCGTCATACACAATCTGGGCCAGCACGTCCGCCAGTCGAAAAGCAGCGGCCACAAAAGCTCGACCGCGCTCGTCCTCTCAAGAGGTTAGATTTGCCACGCGGCCGCGTTCGGTTATGATGAGAGCGTTAATCCATAGCGAAGGGTGTGAGGGAAGTTGACGACCAATGTCCAGAGTGCAGGGCGCGAAATTGAGAGCCTGCGCGAAGAGATTCGCCGCCACGAGGAGCTTTACTACGTCCAGGATAACCCGGAAATCTCCGACGCCGAGTACGACGCGTTGCTCGTGCGATTGCAGGAGCTGGAAACAGAGCACCCGGAGTTAGTCACGCCTGACAGCCCTACGCAGCGCGTGGGCGGGCGGCCCGCGGAAGGGTTTGCGGAGTACGTTCACCGCCGCCCGATGCTGTCGCTCGACAACAGCTACAACATCGAAGACCTGCGCGCGTTCGACGAGCGCGTGCGGCGGCTGGCCGACGGCCGCTCCTTCGATTACGTGGCGGAGTTGAAGATTGACGGGCTCTCTATCTCGCTCCATTACGAAACGAGTGTGCTCGTGCGCGGCGTCACGCGCGGCGACGGGCGCGTGGGCGAGGACGTGACGCAGAACGCGCGCACGATTCGCAGCGTCCCGCTGAAGCTGCGCGTGGACGACCACCGCGAGGTCGAGGTGCGCGGCGAGGCTTACCTTTCGCGGAGCGTCTTCGAGAAGATTAACAGCGAGCGCGAGGAAGAAAACTTGCCGCGCTTCGCCAACCCGCGCAACGCCGCCGCGGGGACCATACGCCAGTTGGACCCGAAGATCGTCGCCGCGCGCCACCTGGATATGTTCGCCTACGATGTCATCACAGGGGAGCGCAAGCCTTTCGCCTCGCATTGGGCGGCGCTCGACTGGCTCGAAAGCGCGGGCTTCCGCGTCAACGAGCACCGCGAGCTGTGTCCTTCGATTGAAGAGGTGATCGAGTTTTGCAATCGCATGGAGCAGCGGCGCGACGAGCTTGGCTACGAGATTGACGGCGTAGTCGTCAAGGTCAACTCGACGGCGTTGCAGGACGAGTTCGGGGCGACGGCGAAAGCGCCGCGCTGGGCCATCGCGTACAAGTACCCCGCGCGTCAGGCCACGACTCAGATTCTTTCCATCGTCGTCCAGGTGGGCCGGACGGGCGCGCTCACGCCCGTCGCCAACCTTGAGCCGGTCGAACTCGCGGGCACGATTGTCGCGCGCGCGACCCTGCACAACGAGGACGAAATCCGCCGGCTCGACGTGCGGGTCGGCGATTGGGTGTTGATAGAGAAGAGCGGCGAGATCATCCCGAAGGTTTTGAAAGTCGTCGAGTCCAGGCGCACGGGTGAAGAGAAGCGCTTCCGTATGCCCAAGAAGTGCCCCGTGTGCGGCGGCGTTATCTCACGCCCCGAGGGCGAAGTCGTCTCGCGCTGCGTGGCCGCCGACTGCCCGGCGCAACTCAAGGCGCGGCTGCTCCACTTCGCCTCGCGCCGCGCAATGCGGATAGAGGGATTGGGCGAGCAGTTGGTGGAACAACTCGTCGGGAAGAAGATGGTCGCGGACATAGGCGACCTTTACAACCTCAAGCTGGAAGAGGTCGCGGCGCTCGAACGGATGGCGGAAAAGTCCGCGTCGAATTTAATGGCACAGATTGAGGCGAGCAAGACGCGCGACCTGCCGCAGTTGATTTACGGCCTCGGCATACGCCACGTCGGCGAGCGCACCGCCGGCATCCTCGCGCGCCACTTCCGCTCGCTCGAACGTCTGAGCAAGGCGACCGTCGAGGAGTTGGACGACATACACGAGATCGGGATGACGGTCGCGCAGAGCGTGCGCGACTGGTTCGACGACGCGGGCAACGCGTATCTGTGTAAGCGGTTGAGTGAAGCGGGCGTGCGGACGGAGATGGAGGGCGGAGACGCAGGGGCGGAGCACGACGAAAACTTCGCGGGCAAGCAGTTCGTCTTGACGGGGAAGCTCGAAACCCTGACGCGCGACGAGGCACGGGCGCTGATAGAGGCGCGCGGCGGGCGCGTCACGTCCACCGTCAGCAAGAAGACCGATTACGTCGTCGCGGGCGAAGAGGCCGGCTCGAAGTTGGACAAGGCTCGCGCGCTCGGCCTGCGCGTGATAGACGAGGCGGCCCTCAGGGAGTTACTCGGCTAGGAAGGTTACGAGACTGGGATTCATTACGGGAGGTGATGATGGCTGCGGAAGAAGGAAAGAAAAAGTTAGAACTCATTTACACGCTCTTTTGCGACGACGTGCGTCTGGAGGTCGGCAACAAGCTCTCTTTGATGGGCGTGTTTCAGAATATCATGGTGCAGCAGCTTCCCGTGTCGCTGATTAAGTTCGCGGTCATCAACCACTGGCGCGGCGAGGGGACGCATTTGTCGGAGGTGAGAATCCTGACGCCTGACCGCCAGCAGCCCGTCG
Source organism: Pyrinomonadaceae bacterium (assembly GCA_035253525.1). Lineage (GTDB taxonomy): Bacteria > Acidobacteriota > Blastocatellia > Pyrinomonadales > Pyrinomonadaceae > QHXM01. The sequence continues at coordinate 3,831 of DATFCB010000193.1, forward strand.
TCGTCTCGCAGCCCACGCCGTTCGAGATCGCGCCCGGCGGCTTCGCCGACAACATCAGCTTCTTCGTCAACGTGACCTTCCCGGTCGCGGGCCAATACTGGGTGCAGACGCTCGTCAACTCGACACTCTTTGACGAGCAGCCGCTCATCGTCGCGGACGCGCAGGCGGCGCAGGCGGCCGATAGCTTTTCGGACTCAGTTAACTGAACCGGCGCCAGGTTTTCAGAGGTTGTAAATCTTCACTTTGTAATTGAGGGTATTGGCCTTGATGCCGAGAAGGCGCGCGGCTCGCGCCTGGTTGCCGCCCGTGATGAGCAGCGCCTGCTGTATGATGCCCGACTCGAACTGGCGGACGGCGTCGTCCAGCTTGATGCCGTTCTCTATGTCGAGCCGGTGCGGCCC
>DATFCB010000194.1:0-2772 GCA_035253525.1 Pyrinomonadaceae bacterium
GTACTCATTGAACTTCGGACTGAAGACGGGGCGGTAGGGTTTGTTGCCGCAGCCGTAATCGAGCAGCCGCTCGCCCGGCGGGAGCAGGTCGGACGCGGCCACGCGCTGCATCTTGTCGAGCACGAGTTTGAGGTGCCAGTAGGCGCGGTCCGAAGGGCGCGGGCGAAGACGGTCGCCGCGCTCGACTGTGTTGAACTTTCCGTCGCCGTCGAGCTTTTCCACCGCGCCGAGTTGGTAATCGCTTTGCACCATCGGGGTCAGTCCGCCTCCTCGCCCTCGCGCACGGCCAAAACGGTGTGCGCGTCCTGGTCGTAAATCCGAAACCCGTAAGCGCCCATGATTTCGTCGAAGCGGGAGACGGCGCGGCTGTCGTGGTGAAACTCGATGGCGACGGCCCGGACTTTTTTGAGCCAGTCCGTGTCGCCTTTGAACAACTCGACCTCCGCGCCCTCTATGTCAACTTTCATCAAATCCACGCGCTCGAAGCCGGAATCGTTGATGATGCGGTTGATGGGGAAGCCCTGCATCGTCACGTCGCCGTCGTCCGCGCGTTCGCCGTCCGCCTCGCGCGTGGCGAAGGCGCTGTAGTGGTCCGCCTCGGCCTTCGACCTGTCGGCGACCAGCTTCTTCTCGCTCCCCCAGACGGCGGCCCGCAGCGTGCGGCAGCGTCCGGCCTCAATCAAGTTCTTGAGGTTGGCGGTCAGAATTTTATAAGTCGGCGGGTTGGGCTCGACCGCGAGCAGGCGCGCGTGTGGATAGTGGCCCGCGAAGTAGAGCGAGGCCAGCCCGATGTTGGCCCCGAGGTCTATCACGGTCTCGCACCTTTTGAGCTTGGTCAGGATGCTTTTATAGACCTGCTCCTTGATGACTTCGTTGAAGGTGAGAATGTCGGAGCCGACCTCGCGCAGGGCGACCGTCGTCTGCACGGGAGATTTCATTTGCAATTCAAGGTTGCGCCCCTCGACCTGCTCGCCCCTGGCGCTGCGCAATTCGTAGTCGCGCAGGCGGAGCACGGAGCGCAGTGACATATAGGGCAGCCATTCGCGGACGAACGAAACGGTCCAGTTCTGTGTCGGATTTAATCGCATCGCGTGAAGTCCATTTAAGTGGCGGCCTGCGAGCTGGTCCGGCCGGAATCGGCCAGGCTGACCGCGCCCACTTCCACTTCCTTTTCCTTCCTGAGCAGACCTAACAACTGCTTGAAATCTACGAGCGCCGCCCTCCCCCTCGGCAGGGCGGAAAGAATCAGGAGCGTGACGACGGCCGCCACGCCGAAGGCGACGGCGAGCCCCGCGAGCGGCTGAGTGATAGCCGTCCAGCGTCGCAACGCGAAGAGCGCGCCGATGACGCCGAGGGCCGTGCAGGCGGCGGGCGCAATCGTGCGGTAAATGTCGGCGGCGCGCACGGGGCCGCTGCGCCCGACGTACCAGAATAACAGAGGCGTGACGACGAATAGAAAAATCGCGGAGTAAGACGCGGCCACCCCGACCGCGCCCCAGGGCAGGCCCACGCAGATGCTCAAGATGATGAGGCCCGACCCGGCAATGCCCCACTTGAGCATGTGGCGCGTGCGCCCCTGCGTGATGAAGAGCCACCCGATTGTGTTCGCCACGGGCTGCACCAGTCCGACGAAGCCGAGCAGGGCGAAGATGCGTGCCGCCTCGTCCCACTGGCTGCCAAGCATCAGGCGCACTATCCAGTCAGAGGTGCTAATCATGAAAGCCACGCCCGGCATCGTCAGGATGGCGACCTTCTCCAGGATGCGCAGGTAGGCCAGACGGTAACGCTCCGGCGAGTCGTTCAAACGGCTGAGCGCAGGCACGGCGACCGCGCCGACCGGAGTGTTAATCTGGTCAATCGGCAGCAGCAACAACTGGTAAGCCCTGGCGTAAAGCCCTAGCTGACGGCTCCCCCAGAACTTTCCGATGAGCAGGTTGTCGAGGTTGCGCGCGAAGTAGTTGACGACGTGAAAGCCTGTCAGGTTGCCGCCGAAGGCGAGCAACTGGCGGACGCCGGAATAGCGTACGGGCTTGCGCGGCCGCCAGCCGCAGACGATCCAGACGCCGGCCGCGTAGGTGACGCCCTGGACGAGTTGATTGCAGATGAGCGCCCAGTAGCCCGCGCCGCGCCAGGCCATGAGGACCGCCACGGAGAGGCCGACGGCGAGCGAGGTGATCTCGATGGCCGCTATCGCGCCGAAGCGCATCTGCCTTCTCAGCAAAGCTTCGTGCTGGATTGTCAGCCCGCCGGCGAGAAAGCCAGCGGCGTAGCCGACCGTAATCCAGAGGAGGCGCGGCTCGCCGTAGAACCAGGCGACCACGGGCGAGAGCGCTGCCGTCAGGAGCATCACCGCGACGCTCAGCGCGACGTTAATCCAGAAGAGCGTGCTGACCTGATCGTGTGTGATCTCTTCCTTCTGAATCGTCGCCGCCGAGAGCCCCATGTCCTTGAACATGGAGACGAAGCCGATGATGACGGCGACCATGCCGATGAGGCCGTAGTCCTGTGGGGTGAGCAGGCGCGCGAGGACGACGGTCGCGGCCATGCCGGTGAAGAACTTGACGCCCTGCGAGACGGCCGTGACAGCGCCGCTGCGCGCGGCGTGTCTTCCGAGACCGTCCTTGAGGCGGTCCGTGCGGAAGTGGCGCTCTTCGTCAAGAGCGCCGGCCCCGCCCTCTTTGGGAGTCTGGCTCGACGACATCGTCAGAAAAGTTTTCTCTCAGGGTAAGCGTGACCGGGACTTCCGCGTCGGCGGGTGATCGAATTACCACC
>DATFCB010000195.1:0-3319 GCA_035253525.1 Pyrinomonadaceae bacterium
TTGAGCTGTGTGCCCTCGCCCCGCCCCGTGATCCCCGGCAGGTTGAGCACGTTGACGTGAGAGCGGAGGACGCCGCCGCCGTCATAAACTTTCATCCCGAGGTCGTTGGTTGTCAGGAGCGGCCCCCAGGCGATACGCACCGAAGCCGCGACGGTGTTGGTCGGAATCGTAAGACTCGTCGTAGAGATAAAGCCCGGCCGGACGGTGCCGCTGAATGCGCGCGGGGCGTTCTTGACGAAGCGCACCTGCCCGCGATTGAGCGTCGCGCGCCATAGCCCCATGCGCCGCGTGGGGAAGGCAGCTTCGAGCACGGCCGCGTGCGCGTTGAGTAGCCCTGCGCCGACTTCGTGCGCGAAGTTGGACGGAAGCGGTGTGGCCGTGCGCTGTAGAATGTCACGCACCTGCGCGGGCTTCAGATTCGGGTTCGCTTCCAGCATGAGCGCGATTGTCCCGGCCACCACCGGCGCGCTGAAACTCGTCCCGCTCCCAGCCGTGTAGAAGGGCAACTCACTCAACGAAAGCAGCCGCGTGTCCGCGCCCGAGCTTAGTCCGTTGAGCCCCGTCAGGTTCAAGCCCGTCGCGCGCAGGCTGATCATGTCAACGCCGGGCGCGACGAGCGTCGGCCTTCTTCTCGAAGCGTTGCCGAAAGAGCCGCGCCCGGAGAATTGTGCCAATCGGCCGCGCGCGTCTGTCGCGCCGGCAGAGATGACCCACGGCGCGAGCGCGTAAGGGTTCAGAGAGTCAGCGCCCGGCCCGGTGTTGCCCGCCGAGAAGACGACGTTGACGTTCTGGTCGGTCAGCATCTTCGTCGCCACGTTGACGGGGTCGTTGATGTCGAAGACCGTGTTGGCCGAGAAGCTGCAATTGACGACGCGCACCTTGAGCGTCGGCCCCTGCGTCAGCAAATAGTCGAAGCCCGCGAGCACGAAGAGCAAATTCGAGTCGCCGGCGGAGAGTCCGACCAGTTTCGCGTTCGGGGCGACGCCCTGATACCTCCCGCCGGAGCGCGCGCCGCTGCCTGCGATAACGCCGCCGACGAACGTCCCGTGCCCGGCCACCAAATCCGTGTTCGGTAGCCCTTCGATGTTGAGAGGGTACTGGAAGCCGAGCGGCGAGAGGCCCTGTAGGTCGGCCAGCTTGACGTTGCGCGCGACGCGGCCCGCCACGTCCGCGTGCGTCCCGTCGAGGCCCGTGTCGAGGACGGCGACCGTCACGCCGCGACCCGTGACAGGCAGCCCCCTATTCTTACGCGTCAGGTCCGCATCAGCGTAGACGCGGCCCGTGCCGGTCAGGGCGGACGTTTGTTCGGCGTTCCATTGCAGCGTGCGGTTCCCCCAGACTGAACGCACCGAAGGCAGTTGCGAGAGCTTGATGATCTGCGAGGGGAACGCGCTGAAGATGATCATCGGCAGCTTGCGGAAGCGCGTGCCGCCGGTGATGCCGAGCGTTCTCATGGACGCCAGGTCCGCGTCGGTCGGGTAGTGGTGAAACGTCACGACCGCGTTGATGCTGCTGTCGTTCGTCACCTTGTTGAGCAGGAGCGCCAACTCCGGGTCGAGTCCCTGAAGGCCCGTCGCCACCGCGCCGCCGATGCCGTCAGCGCCCGTCATCGTAATGCCGTCCGCGCCGGTCATCGTGATGCCATCGGCCCCGGTCATCGTTATCCCATCAGCCCCCGTCATGGTGATGCCGTTCGGGCTGATACTAAAAACCCTGCCGTCGCTCATGACGATGGTAACCGAGTCGGCCCCAGTCATGGTGATGCCGTCAGCGCCCGTCATCGTAATACCGTCCGCGCCGGTCATCGTGATGCCGTCGAGGCCGAGCGATTGGAGGCCGTCTGCGCCTGTCATCGTGATGCCGTCAGCACCGGTCATCGTGATGCCGTTGGCCTGCCTGACGATGACGGAGTTAACGACGTAAGTCGCGCCGTCCGCGCCCGTCATCGTTATCCCGTCGGCCCCAGTCATGGTGATGCCGTCAGCGCCCGTCATCGTAATGCCGTCGGCCGTCGCCGCGTTGACCGCGTTCGCGCCAGTGTAAGTCACGCCGTCGGCACCCGTCATGGTGATGCCGTCGGTCGTGGCGGGCAGCGTGATGCCGTTGGCTTTCAGGCCGAGCAGCCCGTCAGCGCCAGTCATGGTAATGCCGTTCAGGTCTTCGAAGTAGACGCCGTCAGCGCCTGTCATCGTGATGCCTTCAGTGCCCCGCACGAGGATGCCGGCGGCGACAGGCCCGGAGCCGAGGACCAGGACGAGGGTGAGCACCAACGCCTTTTGAAGAGAGTTCGAGAGCTTGCTTTTCATCTGAGGTAAACTACTAAAAACTGTTGCCTGACGGCGGTGAGTTCCCGGCGGGTGACAGGCCGGCGTCGGGAACCGGTTATTTTACGCGAGGTACGGGCAAACGCAAGGCACGAAGAGCCTTAAACAAAGTTATAACACTAAACGGGCGCTCTGAATTGTTGCATCGGCGTTATATTTTCAAAGTCCCTGAATCGCCCGGACGCGGGCTGAAGGGATTCATTTCATCATCTCCCGGTAGACTCGCTGAGTCTCGCCGGTCGGTTCGACGCCCAATTCCTCCAGCAGCAGGCGTCTCAGTTCCTCATACTGCTCGCGCACGGCCACGCGGTTTCCGAGCGCGGCGTGTGCGCGCATGAGCATAGCGTGCACGTCTTCGCGGAATGGGTCGTCGCGCAGGATTCTCTGCGCGTAATGTAGCGAGCGCGACCAGTCCTCGGCTTTGAGCGCCGCCTTGGCGAGCGTTTCCAGCAGTCGCACATATTGTTCGCGGTAGTAGGAGCGCTGCTCCTCGGCCCAGTCGTCGTAAGAGCCCTGCATGAACTCGCCGCGATAGAGCGCCACGGCCTGCTCGAAAGCGTCTGTGACCGCTTCCTGGTTTCGGGAGCGGAGCGCGGCCTCGCCCTGTGCCACCAGTTGGTCGAACTCTTCGAGGTCTATACGGTAAGTGAAGGCGGGGTCGAGCAGGTACTCGCCGTCGCGGTAGACGAGGAAATTCTGGCGGACCGGCTGGTTGCTGTTGAGCGCTTTACGGACGAGCGACATGGTCGGGTAAAAATTCTTCTCGGCCGTGCTCAGTTCCGCGTCGGGCCAGAAGGCGTCGAGGATGGCGTCCTTGGACGTTCGACGATGGCGGCGCGAGGCGACGAAGCAGAGCAGGTCGCGCGAGCGTTTCGTCTTCCACGCGTCGGCCGCGAAAGGCCGCGCAGGGTCGCGGTAAACTTCGACCGCGCCGAGCAGGTTGATGGTCAAGTCCACGGGCGCGGGGCCGGAGACGAGAACTGAAACTGTGCCAG
>DATFCB010000196.1:0-9917 GCA_035253525.1 Pyrinomonadaceae bacterium
ATGGTGATGGTGTAGACGCGGCCCGTGCCTGAGCCAGAGCGCTCGGCGCGCAGGCGGACGTGGTGCGCGTCCACTATCTCCCAGTCGGGCGCGGTGTCGCCGTCGCCCGCGCCGTTGACAGGCTCGTTGCTCGTCACAGACAGGGTGCAGGTCACACCCGCGCCGCAGTTGTCCGCCGTCAGGTAGTTGACCGTCACGTTCACCATCTTGTGATTGGGCGGCGAAAGCACAGACGGACTCACAGACACACCCGTCACGCTCGGCGCGGTCCCGTCAACGACCTTGAAAGTCGTGGTGCAGCTCTGGCTGTTGCCCGCCAGGTCCGTGACGGTGACGGTGATGTTGTGCGTGCCGAGGCCGACCATTGTGCCGGCCGTGGGCGACTGCGTGATGACGAGCGAGCCGACGGGCGTCAGATTGTCCGAAGCCGTCACGCCCGAAGTCACGTTCGGAATCGCAGCCTGACAACTCGCGTTGGCCTGCGCGTCGGGGACGACCGGGCAACTGACGTTCGGCTTCGTCACGTCGAGCTTGACGACCCGTGTGACGAGGCTGCTGACGTTGCCGGCGTTGTCCACCGCGCGCAGGTTGACGGTCGTCGTGCCCTCTGTGCTGACCGCGATGCTGGTCGCGCTGCCGCTCGTGACGACGACGCTGCCGCCGTTGACCCAGTAGCGCAATTCCTTGACGCCGCTCCCGCCGTCCGTGGCGGAGAGGTTGACGGTCACGGGCGAAGAATTGTGCCAGCCGTTCGCGTTGGCCGCTGGTGCCACGTTGATTTGGCCCACGGGCGCGGTCGTGTCCACGTCGGCGTTGGCCGCGTCGAAGAGGACCGCGCCGCTGCGGGCCGCGAGCGTCAAGGTCACATTGCCGGACGAAACGGTGTAGGTCGTGCCGCTCAAAGCGTCTTTGAGTTGCGTGCCGTCGGCGAAGTAGGCCGCGACGGGGACGCTCGCGGTGTTACTGCCTGTCCCGTTGTTGAGCGCGACGATGGCCGCCTCAGTGCCGCCCTGGCGGGCGAAGGCGAAGGTGCTGTTATCGGTCGAGGACGCGGTCGTGTCGCCCGTCAGCAAAGTCTCGAATGAACCCGTGCGGAGCGCGTTGTGTTGCTTACGCATGTGCGCGAGCTTCGTGTAGTAGGCGGTCACATTCTGGTCCGCCGGGCCGTAGACGTTGTCGTCGCCGTCCTCGTCGGCCCACGGGAAGGGGGCGCGGTTGTAGGGGTCGTCTTCGGGTCCGTTCGTGCCGTTGGCGAGCGAGGGCGCGTCAATCGCCGCCTCGTCGCCGTAGTAAATCATGGGCGCGCCGAGGTAAGTGAACTGGAAAAGCGCGGAGAGCTGCAAACGCTCTTTGGCTTCCACGAGTCCGTTGTCGCCCGTGATGGTCAGAACATAGAGCGAGCGGTTCGTGTCGTGCGAGTCAATCAAATTGAGCATCGCGGCGCTGGCCTCGGCCGGATAGTCTTCGCGCACGGAGCGGAGCGCGTGGTCGAACTGGCTCGGGCTGAGCGCGATGATTTGATTGCCGCCGCTGTTGTCGTTGTCGCCCCAGTTGAACTGCCCGCGCGCAAACCCGAGCACGTTCTTGCGGAAGCGGTAGTTCATCACCGAATCCAACTGGTCGCCCGCGAGCCACTGGCTCGCGTCGGGCCAGATTTCTCCGATGAGCGGCCCGTCCGCCTTGTAGCCCTTCGCCAGCGGCCGATACTCGTTCCACCAGTTGTGCGAGATTTCGTTCGCCACGTCGAAGCGCCAACCCGAAGCGCCGCGGTCGTACCAGTACTCGGTGACGTTCGTGTTCGGCGTGCGGTAGAAGAAGTCGCGCACGCCGTTTGAATCGTCTCTGAAGACGGGCAGACTGTCGAAGCCGAACCAGGCGTCGTAGTTCTGGCCGTCGCAGGGGCCGCTGCCGAAGAAGTTGTACCAACTGCGATTAGGCGAGGATGCGTTCTCGCACCCACTGTCGGGCGGACCGTAGCGGTGATAGCGGTCGAAGTAGAGGCTGTCCGAAGACGAGTGGTTGAAGACGCCGTCGAGGATGAGACGCATCCCGCGCCGCTCCATCTCGGTCTTCAAAGAGGCCAGGGCCGCGTCGCCGCCTAAGCCTGGGTCAACTTCGAGAAAGTTATCCGTGTCGTAACGGTGGTTCGAGCGCGCCTTGAAGATTGGATTGAGGTAGAGCGTGTCAACGCCGACGCTCTGCAAGTAGTCCAACTGATTTTCGATGCCTTTAAGATCGCCGCCGTAGAACTGCGTGCCGTATTCGTTCTGATAGGGTCCGGGCTGGCGCGGGTCGCCGATGGCGATGTTCCAGGGCTCGCGCAGGAGCGGCTGCTGGTTGCCGTAAAAGAGCGGGCAGCCAGCGGTCGAGCCGGGGCGGCAGTAGTCGTTCGTCGTGTCGCCGTTGCGGAAGCGGTCAGGGAAGATGTGGTAGACGTTGGCGTTCTGAAGCCACGCGGGCGTCTGGAACGCGGGGTCGTAGGCTGTTATCTGGAAGGCCGGGAACGGCTCGTTATCAAAGGCCGCGCCCTCGCCGCCCTGATTCAAGTTGTCGTGATCGTCCGTGTAAGAGTCGCTGTAAAAATCGGTGTCCGAGGCGTCCGTAACGCGGAACTTGTAGTAGAGAATCGAGGGCGAGGCGGGCGTTGCCAGAGTCAAAGACCAAACGTCATAGGTCGTGCTGTTCTCCGTGATGTTCTCAAGGAACGACATCGGATGATCGACGGGTCCGGTGGTCGCGTCGGTCGCGGGGTTGTAGGTGTAGACGCGCACAGAGACGCCGTCCACGTCGAAGTGCGCGGTGCGGAAGCGAAGCGTCACGTTCGTCCCGGCAGGGACGGCTCCGAAGGGCGAGCGGTAGTAGCTGTTGAAAGTGTCGTGGCGCAGGCCGTCCCACTGTATGTCGCCTCCGGGGGGCGGGCCGCCGCCGACTTCGATGGTCAGGATGTGCGTCGAAGCGTTGTAGCTGAACTTCACGAGCGCGTTATTCGTCGGCACGTTGAACTGTATGTCCGCGCCGTTCTGCACGCCGCCCTGCCCGTAGTTCTCGTCCCAGCTTTCGTTGATGGCGACTTTTGTAAAATAGTCGCCAGCGGGGAGCGCCGTCGTCTCAAAGCGATAGATGCCGTCTTCGTCGGGGTCTTGCAGCCAGGAGCGCAGACAAGACGGGTCCCAATCGCCGGAGCAGCCGAGTTCCGACTGGAAGCTGCCGGGGGCGACGGCGATGACGGCGTTCTTGTTGCTCGTCACCCAGTGCGTCTCGTGGTCGTAATAGAACTTGACGTTCGCAGGCGAGCCCAAATTGAGCGGGATGTCGGGTCCGTTCTGCTGCGCGAACCTCCCGTAGTTTTCGCCCCAGTTGTCGTTGACGGGGGCTTTGTAAAACCAGTTGCCCGCGGGGACGTTGAACGTGGCCTGCCAGACTTCGTCGTTCGCGTCATAAGTCAAATGCGTGTTGCCGCACTCGGGTTGCCAGTCTCCGGGACAGCCCAACTCGCTCTGAAAACTACCGGCGATGGTGACGCTCGACGGCGGGGGCGTATGCGAGGCGAGCGCCGTCTGCATGTGCAGAGGCAGCACGATGGCGAGGAGGCCGAGGACGGTCAACAAGCTGAGCCAGTAAAATCTGTGGGAACGCTTCATGTGAGTTTGCTCCTTCACGCGACGATTAACGAGTGGCCGGACGACTGTAGTTGTGAATTAAGTTTGACGGAAGGCTGGACAGGATGCGGGACAAACGCAGGCCCTAGAAATCAGCCTCAAACACCTTGCGAAGTCGGGAGAGGATACGTTAAGCCCCGCGTCAAAGTCAACGACTCGGCGCAACCGTTTCAACGCTCAAGCGAGGCATTGACTCAACCCCTTTAGCGTCTTTGCGGCTTGGCGTGAGTGGTCTTGGTTTTCTCTCGCTGAAGGCACAAAAGGTTGAGTTTAGGTTTTGATATGTGCTTTGACCTCTTGCTCCTCGCGCCCGGCGAGGAGGAAGTAGGAATAGAGGGCGATGCCGGTGGCGATGCCGATGCCGAACTTGATGGCGGGGTTCATGGGGACGGGCGAGACGAAGCCTTCGATGATGCCCGCGACGACGAGAACTGGCACACAGCCCGCGACCAGGCGAATCGCGTCGAGGCCGCGCGTCTTCAGCGCGTCGGCGCGCGAGAGGTCGCCCGGCAAAAGCAGCGCGCTCCCGATTAAAAGCCCCGCGCCGCCCGACAGGAAGATACACGACAGCTCTATCACGCCGTGCCCGATCATGAAGGTGAGCAATTCGTTGCCGTAGCCCGCGCGGTAGACGAGCGCCAGGGTGGAGGCGACGAGCGCGCCGTTGAAGGCCATAATGTAGAGCGTGCCGAGGCCGAGGAACGCCCCGAAGGCTAAGGCCAGGAACATGACCTGGATGTTGTTCGTCATGATGAAGCTTGAGCCGACCTGGTTACCCTCGTTCAAGCTCTCCCACCAGCGCACGCCCGAATTGATCGTGGCTCGCTGGACGGGATGGACGCCCATCAACTCGGAGAAGTCCGCGTCGCGCTGCGTGCCGATGAAGCCGAAGACGGCGAAAATCCAGAAGACCGCGAACGCGAGCGCCGTGTAGCGCCACGTCCTGCGAAACGTGCGCGGGAAGCCTTTGGTGAAGAACTCCCACAGCCGCCGCCAGCCCTGCGCGTCGGCGCGGTAGATGCGCCCGTGCGCGCGTATGACGAGATTGTTGAGGTAATTCACCAGACGCGGGTCGCGCGACTCGGCCCGCGCAATCGCCAGGTCCGAAGCCGTGCGCCTGTAAATCCTCCCCAGCTCGCGCACCTCTCCGCGCTCCAACCGCCGCAAAGACGACCCGCTGAGTCGCCCCAGCAGATGCTCAAGCCGCTGCCACGCGCGCTTACGTTCCTTGATGAATCGCTCTGAAGACATGAAAAACAGATGCCAGATGTTAGATGTCAGATGCTAGAATCGCGCCGGAGACTGACATCCAGCATCTAACATCTGCCTTATGACTAGCCTTGTTGAGTGTGTACCAAACTTTAGCGAGGGCCGCAAGCCGGAAACCATCGAGCGGCTGGTTGAGGCCGTCGAATCGGTCGAGGGCGCGGTCGTCCTCGGCACGCACATGGACGAGGACCACAACCGCTCGGTCATCACGTTCGTGGCCGACGCGGGCGTGGTCGTGGAGGCCGCACTGCGCGCCGCTGGTCTAGCCAAACAGTTGATTGACCTGAACCGGCACACGGGCCAGCACCCGCGCGTCGGCGCGACAGACGTGCTGCCGTTTGTCCCCGTGCGCAATGTAACGATGGAGGAATGCGTTCAGCTAGCACACGCGGCAGGCCAGCGAATCTGGCGCGAGCTGGGGATTCCCGTCTACTTCTATGAACGCGCGGCCACGAGGCCCGACCGCGTGAACCTCGAAGACGTGCGCCGCCGTGGGTTCGAGGAGTTGCGCGAACAGCTCGCGGACCCGGCGATGGGCCGCGCGCCGGACGTGGGCGAAGATTATTTGCACGAGACTGCGGGGGCAACGGTCGTCGGCGCGCGTCCGTTCCTCGTGGCCTACAACGTCAACCTCAAAACGGACGACATTACAATCGCCCGAAAAATCGCGCGCGCCGTGCGCGGGCGCGACGGCGGACTGCGCTACCTCAAGGCGCTGGGATTTGAACTACCCTCGCGCGGCGTCGTCCAGGTCTCTATGAATTTAGTTGACCATGAGAAGACTCGCATTCATCACGCCTTCGAGGCCGTACGGCGCGAGGCAACGCGCTACGGGGTGAGCGTTATCGGCAGCGAGATTGTCGGCCTCGTCCCGCAGGCGGCCCTCGACCGCTCGGCGGAATACTTTCTCCAAATCGAAAACTTCGCGCCCGGCCTCGTCCTCGAAAACCGAATCGCTGAGGCGTTCAGTGTGAAAAGAGAGAGGGCGAAAGATTTTGTCGCGGAGGTCGCGAGCGCGGAGCCCGTGCCTGGGGGCGGCGCTGCCGCCGCGCACGCCGCGAGCCTCGGCGCGGCGCTCGGCGAGATGATCGCGCACCTGACGGAAGGGCGCGAGCGGTTCAAGGACGTGCAGGCGGAAGTCAGGGACGCGCTCGGACAGCTCGTGCCTTTGCGCGCGCGGCTGGCCCAGGCGGCGACCGAAGACGCGAACGCTTTCAGGCGCGTCGTGGAAGCGCGACGACTTCCGCAGGAGACCGAAGGCGAAAGGAGCGAGCGTGCGCGCCGACTGGAAGAGGCGTTGAAGGGCGCGGCGCTCGTACCCTTAGAAGTCGCGGGTGTGGCCGTGCAGGTCCTGGAGCTACTGGAAACGCTCTCGGAGATAGGCAACCCGAACGCACTTTCGGACGCCGCGACGGGCGCGCAGCTAGTCCTCGCGGCAGTCGCCTCGGCGCGCTACAACGTGCTCGTCAACACGGCAGACATAGGCGACGAAGAGTTCGCCTCCGAGCACTGCTCGCGCGCGCGCGACCTGCTTGAGCGGGCCAGGGAGATTGCGGCCCGCATCGAGGCGTCGCTGATGGATTCAATCGTGACGGAATAAGGCCGAGCCAGGGGACGAGCGTGGGGAACAAAATTTTAGAGAGCCGCTGGGCCAAAGTCTGCGGCAGGCTGATGCACTACAGGGCGTCAACCGCTTCCCCGAACGAGAAAATTTCTCCGGTCGTTCTAGTCCACGGCTTAGGCGTGTCGAGCCGCTACATGATTCCGACCGCCGCGTGCCTCGCCCCCCGTCGCCAGGTTTATGCGCCCGACCTTCCCGGCTTCGGCCGCAGCCAGGGACGCGGGCGGGCGCTCAACGTCACAGAGCTGGCCGACGCGCTCTTTCAATGGCTGGAGGAGGTCGGGATTCCGCGCGCGGTCCTGCTCGGCAACTCCATAGGCTGCCAGGTCGTCGTCGAGTTGGCCCTGCGACGGCCGCTTGCGGTCGAGCGAATTGTGCTCGTCGCGCCGACCGTGGACACGGAGGCGCGCACGGTCTTCCGCTCGTTCGCGCGACTACTTTTGGATGTCCCGCGCGAACGCCTCTCACTCCCCTTCATAGCGCTTCTGGATTACCTGCAATCCGGGCTCGGGCGCACCGCGCACACGTTCGGCTATGCCATACAGGACCGCGTCGAAGAGAAGCTGCCGTTTGTACCGCACCCCGCCCTCGTCGTCCGTGGGAGCCGCGACCCCATCGTCTCCGAACGCTGGGCCGCGTTGGTCTCCGAACTCCTGCCCGCGGGCCGCCTCGCCCTCCTCGAAGGCGCGGCCCACGCCGTCAACCACAACTCGCCGGAAGAACTCGCCGAGATTGTTCTGGATTTTATGAAGGATGGTGACTGACTTAACCTCTTTGCGTCTTTGCGCCTTTGCGTGAGACGGTTTTCCCTCGCAAAGGCGCAAAGACGCAAAGAAATCTCTTTACGAGCCGATCTTGATTATCGCGGCGCGCAGTTTGGGGTGGCGTTGGAGGAGGCGCAGGTAGCGCGATTCGTCCGCGCCCGCCCTAGCGCGGATGATGTCCGCGACAGCTTTTTTCTCGTCGTCAGTCCAGCGATTGAGGTCTGGAATCAGGGCCAGGACGAGGGAGAGGTCGTCGAAGGCGCGGCGTTCATTCTCCTTCCAACCTGACGAGCGCACGCCGAGCGCGCGTTCGACTCGTTCGACGGAGGCGCGGCGGATTTTGCGCGCGTCGCCGTCGAACTCTTTCGCCATGCGGCGATTGACGGCGAGGCCGACGTTGCGTATGCGAAAGCGGTCCCAGGAGCCTTCGGCGTGTTCGGTCTCAAGAATCATGTGGCCGTCGGCGAGCGAGCGTAAACGTCGCGCGGGCGTGCGGTAAGCGGGCCGCGCCGCGAGCTTGCGCTCTTCGGCTTTGAGAATCTCCGCCACGCGCGGGGTGACGGGCCGAAAGCCCATCTTGCGGTAGAACCAGAACGCGCCGGAATCTATCCCCTCCTCGTTCTCGTGGCCCAGTTGGTACGGGTCAACCGAGAAGGCCGTCACGCCCAGCAGCTCGCGAAAGAGCTTCAACACGCGCGCGTAAATCCAGGCCGACTCGCCCTCGCGGAAGGTGTAGTAAAGGTTAAAGCCTATCTCCATCCTCTCGAAGAGCGAGAGCCCCTCGACGTAGCAGACCGGCACGCCGTTCTTAAAAATCATCCCTGCATGATAAGCGCGCAACGGCAGACGCCTTTCGGGCGGGACGCCGACGACGAAGACGACGATGCCGCGCCCGAGGTCGGCATGGAGCACGCGGCGCGCGTCGCCGTGCGTGAAACCGTAAAGCTCGCGGTAGCGAATGGTCGAAGTCTCGCGCGCCAGGTCAAGGACGGCCTCGCCCTCCGCGCGGGAAAGTTTTTTCAAAGGCAGGGGCGCGGCGGCGAACTCTGCGGCGAGCGAAACTTCGCGGCGCGTGATGAGCGCGCCCTGGTGGTAGAAGATTTTTCGCGTCGCGCGCTTCATCCGCGTGCGGGTCGCGCGCGAGTCATAGAGGTCCCAGCGCACGTAGAGTTTCAAAGACTCGTAAAGCTCCGCGCGCTCTCTCGGGGAGAGAGGCAAACGCTCGAAGCGCTCTATCAGCCAATCCAACTCGCGCTCGCGGCCGCGCGCGGCGGCGAGCCAGGCCGTATAGGGGACGTTCGCCTCGACGAACGCGTCCTCTTCGAGCAGCGGGAGAAACCGGGGCCAGGTCGCGCCCAGGCGATACTCGTCGTCGTGCCGCTCCCAGTTGATCGAGACGCGCGGCGCGTGACGGCGGACGAGCCAGCGCGTGATGTCATAACCGAACGTGTCTTCGACGAACGTCCCCGCGATGCCCGAGACCTCGCCGTATTCAAGCGGCGTTAGGTCCGCGCCCGTCTCCGCGAGCGAGGCGACGCGACGGCCGAACGAGGAGAGCAGCTTCTCCACACGCCTGAGGACGCGCGCGTCCCGTGGATAGGCGCGCATGAAGAGGAGGATTTCGTGAAAGCGTATCAGCGAGTAGGCGTCCGTGAAGCGCCGCCTGTCGAGTTGTGCCAGAAGCCCGAGTGACTGTGCGCCGCCGCGAGCGTCGAAGCGGCGCTTCGCTTCGTCCAGACGGTCTAGAAGACTTTGGAGAGAGTCAGACGGCACGGTTGCCCTCATTAAAATGCCGAGACTCCCGACCGGGTTGCGCGTTCGGCGCGTACCGGTCGGGAGTCCGTTTTTCAAGCGTCACCAGCTAACCTCTATCTCGTACTCCCTGGCCCCGCCGTTGGGGTCGCGTATCTCTACGACGGCGGTGTAATCGTTGTCGCGCGTCGGCTGCTGTAGGACGCGCACTTCGCCGCGACCGCTGATTTTGTTGACGCTGACGCTCGTGCGGCGGCGCGGGAGCGGCGAGGTGAAGTTGTAGGTCGCGTTATCGTAGACGCTGCCGCCGATGGTGCGGACCTCAATCTGTTCGTCGCGTATGACCAGTTGCACGTTGTCGTCCACGGTCCCGCGCCAGCGCACGCGCCCACTGGTGCGTCCATCGTTGCCTGGCCTGGGCCAGTTGCCGCCGCCGCCGCCACCGCCGCCGCCGCGGATGTTCAATTCTTGTGAAATGTCATTGAGCGTGCGCCGCACGTCGCTCCAACGATTGCGGCGGGAGAAGCCGCGGTCGGCCCGGCTCAGAAGGTCCGAGAGGACTGACGCCGCGTCTTTCAGCTCCGACTCGCGCCGGTTGTCGCGCACCATGCGGCGGAAGAGGCTGGCTGACGCGTTGAACTGCTGCGCGAGGTAAAGCGCCTCGACCTCGCTCCGGTTGTTGAAGCTGCTCTCGGCGTAGTCCGAGTAGCTGCGCGCGGCCAGGTCTTCGGCCTGCGTGCTCAGTTGTTCGGACAGGCTGTTGAGTCTGTACGACTGTGCCTGCGCGTAGAACGGCAGAAGGCAGAGCGCGGCGAAAAGCCACAGATAACGTCTCATAGTTTCCTCCAGAAT
>DATFCB010000197.1:0-3637 GCA_035253525.1 Pyrinomonadaceae bacterium
TGCGATTACTGGGGTTATTGGGGTCGTTGGCCCAGAATTCAGCGACGCGCCGGGCCAGTTCGCGATGCGAGTCGGGCAATTCCGAAGGGGCTGCGACCGCCTCGACCAGCCCGCGCAGGCGCTCGTCCAGGTGCGAGACTCCCGCCAGGTAATGCAGCACGCGCTCGTCTATGCGCAGCCGCGCGTTGACCAGGTGGTCGTGGCCGTGCTCAAGCTCTATCAGCCGCCAGCGGCGCAAGGGGGCGTTGGAAGTGAGCGCAGACCAGTGGGCCGCGGGAAGCGCCGCGAGCGCCAGCCCGAAGGTCGGGTACGCGCGCCGCATCTCTCCGTGCGCCGCCGCGCACAATTCCGCGAAGCGCGCGTCCAACTCCACCCCGGCGCACATCAAGAGCAGATCGCGCTCGAAAGTTGACAGGGAGAAGACCTCGCACAAGTGGTCAAGCGCCGTCGAAACTCGCGGCTCATTTTCAGGCCCACTTTCCAGCTCAGTCCCGCCGGACGAGAGCAGGGCAGACGAGTCTGTATCCAAGACCTCCGAGTCGGCAGCCACGACCTCTTCTGCCGGCGCGTGGGCCAGTTCTTCGTCCTCGTGCGCGTCCGTCCGGCCCGAGACGCGCGCCGCGTGTGCCTTCAGCGCCTCGCCGACCGCACCGAGCCGCGCCAGCAATTCGCGCTGGTTCAGTTCGTACCAATTTCCGACTGCGTCGCTCATACGATGTCCACCACGGGCGCGTTGTACTTGCCGCCCGCGTCCGTCTTGAGCGGGCTCTCCGCGCCGTCCACCTGCACGCGCACTAGATACGTGCCGGTCTGCACGTCGCGTATGGGGACGCCGAAGTCGCCGTCCGTCTCCGGCGGGACTTGCGGCGGGAGAATCAGCTGATATGGAGAAGGAGCGTCGAAACTGTAAGCGAACGGCGGACGGTTGGCGGGCGGGTCCAGCTCGTTGAGCAAGAGACGGACGCGCTGGTCGCGCCCGACCTCCGGCGTCACTTGCAAATTGATTGTGCCGGAGAGCAGATTTGGCCCACTGCCGGGCTGAGTGAACGCGGTCACGTTCGTGACGGTTGGGCGCAGGACGAACGCCGCCACGTTGGACGCCACACCGGTATGCGGCGTCTCGGGCGTGCCCATCAAACGGTACTGAACCACCTGCACGCCCTGCACGCCGGCCAGGAGCGCGACCGGCAGTTGAAACTTAACGCGCGTCGGCGTGATGTCGTTCGACGCCGGAGTCACTTCGACGCCGCCTAACTGGACGCGCGTGTCGTCGCCGCGCAAGCCCCGTCCCGCGAGGATCAGGTTGTGGCCCGCGAGGATAGGTTGACCCGCGACGACGGGCGCGGCGTCGTTCTCCTGCGACAGAACCTCTTCGATGAAGGGCTGCGCGAAGGGGCTTGCGTAGATGTTGCGCTCGCGCACGGGGAGCCCGGAGCGCGCGCGCCCGCTGCGGCTCTCTATCAGCACGACCGTCGCCTGATACGCGGCCGTCGGACGGTACTTCGCCTGGAAGGCCGACCACAGTCTTGAAATCTCTTCCGTGCTGATCGACATCGGGCAAATCTTGATCTGCTCGACCTGATCCGCGAGCCCCGACGCGTAAAGCCCTCGCAGCGACTCAGGGAAATTGGCTTCGTCGGCTACGTCCGCGGGGGCGAGCGAATTGCGGATGGCGTCGCGCGTGAGCACAGGCGTTTCGTGCAGCAACTGCATGGCGTAGCCGAGCAGTATCTCCATGTGTAGCTCCTGCCCGCCGTAGGCCGTAAGCAGGTAATGCAGGTCGAGCGCGAGCGGCGGGTTGGTCAGCCGGTCGCCGCGACCGTTGCGCGAGGGCTGGCCCACGTTGCGCCAGCCGGCGTTCGGCGTCACCTGATAGAGAAACAGATTGAGCTGGCTCGTTTCGTTGGCCGCGTCGGTCGCGATGCGGTCGGGCGCGAGCGCGGTGACGAGGACGGACTGGCCCACCTGCGCCGCGACGTTGCCGTCAATCAGGCCGTTGTTGAGCAGGTCTTTCAGGACGGCGGTGACGGACGCTATGGCAAGGGCTGTGCTCATCGCCTTCCTCCGCCGCGCTGCTTCAAGTAGTCAGCGAGTGAGAGCTGCGGGGCCGGGCGCGCATTCGCGCGGCGCGGCTCCTGCGGCGCGGGCGCTGTCACGGCACGCACGTCTATGCGCCCAATCGTCACGCGAATGGTCTGCGTCTTTTCCGGCGACGCTTCGGCCCCGCGCTCCTGTTGCGCCGGCGGCTGTGCGACGGGAGCGCCCCTCGTCGCCGCTTCCCCTTCTCTGATGTTGAGCCGCCCGGCCATCAAGCGCCGGATACGATTTTCGAGCGCCGCTTCGTCTACACTCTTTGCAGCGCCATTCGCCACGGCTTCCTGCGCCTGCGGTCTTTCCGTGAAGGAAGCCTCAGGCGGCCCCGCGTGTGGCGATGCGGCGAACGTGTTTGTCTGAGCGTTCTGCGCGCGCGTCTCGATTGGGAGTACGGGAACGCGCGCGACCGCCGGGCGGGGCGGCGGGCTTTGCTGCGGCTGCGGTGCGGCCTGACCTTCTCTGACGGGCCTTTCCTCTCGCGGCGCGTCGGGCGACGAAATTGGCACAGTGCGTCTGGATTCGATGATGCGAGTCTCAGTCGGGCGTGCCTCGGGCCAGGCGTTCAGCGCCTCAACCTCGACGTTTCTTTCGGCTTCACCGGCTTCGGCGGACGTGAAAGAGGGGAAGCGGCCCGCGTGCGTCGGCGGCTCGAAGCGAGACGCCAGCCGCGGCTGAACCACCGGCACGAGTTTGAGGCTGCGTGAAGCCAGGTTGTCGAGGAAATTACTCATACGGCCCAACGTCTCGGAATCAACTAACCAGGTTGAGATAAAACTGCCTGCGCGCCGCGCTCATCATGAGGATGTCGCTCTCGCGCCAGCCGTAAGCGCGCGCGAGCGTGTGCGTCTCCGTCAGCAGGCGGGTGGCCCACGCGTCCAGCTCCGCGCAGAAAAAAGAACTGATGTCGAAAGCCTCCTCCCAGGCGTGAGCGCAAAGCTCGCAACTCAGCCCGAGCCGTAGGTCGGCCTGCGGGTCCATCTCCTCCATCCGCCGCGCGATCATCTCCAAAATGTCTTGCGGCAACTTCTCCGCGCCCTCCTCTTCGCCCTTGTGCGTGACCGTCAGCAGGCAACGCCGCAACAGCAGGTCGCGGGCCGCGCCCACGTCCGCAGCGCAGGCCGAGAGCGCCGCCTGGTCCAGGCTATCGGGCAAGCGGAAATGAATCTGATACCCGTTGACGCTCAGCTCGAAGGCTTCGCGCTGCGGCCCTTCGCCTTCCGGCGCGACGCGCAGGCCCGCAACGTCGAAGGTCGCCTCCATGCGCTCGCCGCAGGCGGGGCACGCGGAGACGCTTGTGAGCCGCGAGCCGAAGGTCAGTTCGCGCAAGGAGAGCAGAAGCGCGTCGCGCCGGCCGACGCTGAGGCGCGCTAACTTGTCCGCCTCCGCGCCTGTCGAGGCGGCGAGCAGGACGAGCGCGCGCTCAAACTGCGGCCGGCCGAGTCCCTGCTCCCAAGCGTCCAGCAACTCTGGGACGGTTAGCGCTTCCATGGCGCGCTACGCGGCGGGCTCTGTGAAGCTCGGCTCGCTCGGCTCCGTGACGCTC
>DATFCB010000198.1:0-6179 GCA_035253525.1 Pyrinomonadaceae bacterium
GGGCGTGCCGTGACGCCGCGCGCGCAGGAGTTTCGTTGGAGCGACGGCGGGCTGCCGCAGGTCTTCGACCCCGCGCTGGCGGCGGCCGCGCCCGACACGGACGCCGTGCGCGCTCTCTACGAGGGGCTGACCGAGTATGACCCGAAGACGCTCGCCCCCGTCCCCGGCGTCGCCGCGCGCTGGGAGTCTTCCCCTGACGCGCGCGTCTGGACTTTTCACCTCCGGCGCGATGCGCGCTGGTCTAACAACGACCCCGTCACGGCCGAGGACTTCGTCCGCTCCTGGCAGCGCACGATAGAACTCGGCGACCGCGCGCCACACGCGCGCCTGCTGACGAACATCGAAGGCGTCGCAGCCGCGGTCGTCTACCCAACGCCTTCACCTTCGCCAGCGCCCACGCCCGAGCCGACGCAAACCCCTGCGCGCGATTCTTCACGCAGGGAAGAGCCGAAGAAGGAGGCGAAGCCGGAGGCCGCACAGCCCAAGCCCGTGCCGTTCGGCGCGGAGGCGATGGACGATTACACCTTGCGCGTGCGCTTGCAGCGCCCCGACCCCGGATTCCCGGCGCTGGCCTCGCACCCCGTCTTCCGCCCCGTCCACAAGCTCGACAGTCTCTCGACTGAGCAGAGTCCAGCGCCCGTGCGCCCCGTCTCGAACGGCGCTTTCCAGTTGACGAAGATCGGCGCTGACGGCGTGGTCCTGGAGCGCGCCAAGAACTACTGGGACGCCGAATCGGTCTCGCTTCAGCGCGTGCAGTTCGTTCCGGCCAAGGATGCGGAGACGGCGCTCGCGGCCTATCACGCGGGCGAGGTGGACGCCGTCACCAACGCGGGCTTCGAGCCCTTAGCGCTGAAACTGCTCACGCCCTACAGGGACTTCCGCCGCGCGACTTTCGGCGCGCTCACCTACTACAGCTTCAACACATCGCGCCCGCCGTTTGACGACGTTCGCGTCCGCGAGGCGCTCGCGATAGCGATTGACCGCGACCGCATCAGCCAGGACGAATTGGGCGGCGCGACCGAGCCCGCGCGCAAATTTCTGCCCGCGCAGATGATCGCGAGCGAGCCGGGCGAGACGCCGCCAGCGCCCATCGAGCGCGACGTGGAGCGTGCGCGCGCGCTACTGGCGGAGGCGGGCTACCCTGGGGGCGATAAGTTTCCGAAGATCAGGCTGCTCGTGAACCGCAACGCGCAGCAGCGGCAGGTGGCGGAGGCCGTCGCCGGGATGTGGCGGAGCGCGCTCGGCATCGAGACGGAGATCATCCAGAAGGAGTGGGCCGAATACGAGATCGCGTTTCGCGAGGGCGATTACGACGTGGCGCGCAGGAGCTACGTGATGCAGGCGGCCGACGAGTCTGCCTCCCTGCGCGGGATGTTCGAGCCGGAGACGCCGCCCGTCATCATGCTCACAGCGCATGGCATCGAGCAGACGGCGCAGCAGAAGAAGGCGGAAGCCGCCAAAGAGGGCGACGCGGGCGACGCTGCGAAGGAGAGTGTCGCGCAGCCGCCCGCAGAGTCAGTGCCCGCGCCGCTGCCCATTCTCAACGAGGCGCAGGCCCTGAGGGAACTGCCCGCGATGCCCATCTACTTCGCCTCGTCTTACGCCCTGGTCAAGCCCTACGTCGTCGGCTTCGACCCGAACCTGCTCGACGCGCCCTCGCTCAAGCACGTGCGGATTGACACCTCCTGGCAGCAGCCGAAGCAGGCCGGCCTCGCGTGGTTCAAATAAAGGGAGCTATTTCAAAAACTCGGAACAGGTCTTTGCGCCTCCAGCGCCTCCAGCGTGAGTGGTTTTAGATTTTTCACGCCAAGGCGCAAAGACGCAAAGAAGTAAGGTGATTTTGAAGACGATGCTTTGGAGCAACGCGGCGCTTCGTTTCAGGCATCGGTAAATTATCGCGGGCGTGCTTGAGTATCTTGCCTGTTGCGGCGTGCGCATGATAACGTGGCGCTCACCCAAAATCTTTTGTGCCAGGACAATTGCCAAGCTCTCCCTCGGCCCGGCGGCATTACTTGAAAACGCGGGCGCGAGCGTCAACCACAAGCGCGTCCCCCCTTTCGCGCGAGCCCGGCTTCGGCCAGTGAGGAGTTACAGCTCATGTCTTACTTTCGTTCCGCACAGTTTCGTCTGACTGCGGCGCTCCTTGCGCTCGCGTCCCTGGCTGCCGGGTGTGGGGTCACGTCGGGCGGCAGCGTCTACTTCGGCCGCGTCATCCCGCCTGAGGGGCAGGTGATGCGCTACGTCACCGGCTCCGAGATCGAGTCGCTCGACCCGCAGGTCGGCACGGGCCAGCCTGACGCGCGCGTCTACCAGGCGCTCTACGAGGGGCTGGTCGAGTATGACCCCAAGAACACGCTGCCCATCCCAGGTGTGGCGGAGCGCTGGGACATCAACTCAGACTCCTCCGAGTTCGTCTTCCATCTGAGGAAGAACGCGCGCTGGTCGAACGGCCAGCCGATAACGGCGCGCGATTTCGTCTACACCTTCAAGCGCGGGCTTTCGCCGGAACTCGCTTCGCGCAACGCCTACCTCGCTTACTATATTAAGTACAGTCAGGGCTACAACACCGGCGGCTCTTTCGTCCGCGACCCGAAAACGGGCCAATTCGTGTTGGAGCGCGACGTGCTCGAAGAGGTGATTAAGTCCGGCGAGGCCGCGACGAGCCGCGCGCCCGACGGCGAGAATCCCGCGCACGATACCCAGTTCCACAAGTTCATACACGAGCCGACGCGCCTCGTCCTCTCGGGCGACGAGACGGAGCGCAAGGGCCAGTTGGCCGCGAACCCCAAGATCGAGGCGGCCATCGCGGGCAAGGAACTGGTCCCCGTCAAGGCCGACGACCTCGGCGTCGAGGCCGTTGACGACTACACGTTCCGCGTCACCTTGCGCCAGCCCGCGCCCTTCTTCCTCGGCTTGATGGCACACCAATTCTTCCGCGCCGTCCCGCGCGGGGCCATAGAGCAGTACGGCGACGCCTGGACGCAGGCCGGCCGCATCGTCAGCAGCGGCTCGTTCCGCCTCAAAGAGTGGATTCCCTACGACCGGCTCGTCCTCGAAAAAGACCCGAACTACTGGGACGCCGCCACGACCAGGCTCGACCGCATCATCTTCTACCCGGTCAAAGACAACGCGACGATCATGAATCTCTACAAGGCCGGGGAGATTGACGGCTTCCTCAATCACACGGTCCCGGCCTCCTGGATGGACCACATACGCCCGCTCAGAGACTACATGGACGCGACCGAGAACGGGAACGACTACTACGACTTCAACGTCAGGCGCGGCCCCTTCACGGACAAGCGGCTCAGGAAGGCTTTCAATCTCGCGATTGACAAGGTGGCTTTCGCCAACTGGCGGCAGACGGTGAAGCCCTTGACGGGCTTCGTCCCGCTCGGCATCTTCCCAGGCTACCCGAACCCCAAGGGCGACGACTTCAACCCTGAGCGCGCGCGTCAGCTCATGGCCGAGGCCGGCTACCCCGTGACGAAGAACGACAGCGGGAAATGGGTCTGCAAGAATTTCCCGATTAGCGAAGTGGAGTTGACTTACAACCCGGACGGGATGAACGGGGCCATCGCGACCTTCATTCAGGGGCAGTGGCAACAGAACCTCGGCGTCACCGTCCCGCTCAAGTCAATGGAGTTCCGCACGTTTCTGAACGTTCGCGCCAAGGGCGACTACAAGGGCATCGCGCGCGACGCCTGGGGCGGCGACTACATGGACCCCTTCACGTTTCTCAACCTCTTCTACGCGGGCGCGGAGAACGGCTCCGGCTGGCACGACCCCAAATACGACGCGATGTTGGACGAGGCCAACCGGACTTCGGACCCGCAGAAGCGTTACGAGTTGTTCGCCAAGGCCGAAGCCTACATGCTCGAAGAGCAGCCCGTTATCCCGCTCGACACGCCTTCGGTCAACTGGATGAAGAAGCCTTACGTCAAGGGCATGTACCCGAACCCCCTGACGCTGCACGCCTGGAAATTCGTCTACATAGAGCACGACCAGGCGAAGTGGGACCAGGGTACGCCGAGCATGGCCGACTGAGTGGGAGAGACGAAACGCGATGCTTCGCTTCATCATCCGACGCCTGCTCATCACGCTCCCGATGGTGCTCATCATCGTCACGCTGACCTGGGGCTTAATCCGCCTCGCGCCCGGCAACTTCTACACGGGCGAGAAGCGCATCCCCCCGGCGATTGAGAAGAACATACGCGAGAAGTACGGGCTGGATAAGCCCTGGTACGTGCAGTACGGCAAGATGATGGGCGGAATTCTGAGGCTCGACTTCGGAGACTCGCTCACTTATCCGGGCCAGTCCGTCAACCAGATTCTGTGGCGCTCTCTGCCCATCTCGGCCACGCTCGGCGTCCTCGCCTATCTCTTGGCCCTCGTCGTCGGCCTCAGTTTCGGCACGCTCGCCGCGCTCCGCCAGAACTCGAAACTCGACTACGCCTCGATGGCGCTCGCGATGCTCGGCATCTCGATTCCGAACTTCGTCCTGGGGCCGCTGCTCGTCCTCATCTTCTCGCTCACGCTCTTCTGGCTGCCGCCGGCGCGCTACGGCGGCTTCCCCAGTTGGAGCCTCGTCATGCCCGTGATTACGCTCTCGGCGCTCTACATGGCATACATCGCGCGGCTGGCGAGGTCCGGGATGCTCGAAGTCCTGCGGGCCGACTACGTGCGCACCGCGCGTGCGAAGGGGTTGAGCGAAAAGCAGGTGGTCTTCCGTCACGTCATGCGCGGCGGCCTCCTGCCCGTCATCTCGTTCAGCGGCCCGGCGCTCGCCTACCTCATTACCGGCACAGTCGTCGTCGAGCAAATCTTCGCGCTGCCGGGCCTGGGCAACTACTTTCTGAACGCCAACTTCGCGCGCGACGAGCCGCTGATTATAGGCATCGTAGCCTTCCTGGCGATTCTGATACTGGTCTTCAACCTCCTGGTGGACATCGCCTACGGCATCATTGACCCGCGCATCAGGTACTGACGAGAGAAATGAATGAAGGACGAGGAGACGGACAATCGAACCGAGTGGGAGAGGGGAGCTGAGCCCGCGCTGACGCCGCTCGGCACGCCGCAACAACCCCCTGTCCGCAAGCGCGAGGGCGACCAGATACACACCGCGCCTGAGTTCGCGGTCGGCGAGGCGGACGTGCGGACGGCTGAAGCAGGCGCGCGCGAGCCGCTCGCGGGGACTTCGCTCTGGAAAGACGCCTGGCGCAGGCTCTTGAAGAACAAGCTGGCTGTGTTCGGGATGATCGTCGTCGCCGCCATCATCCTCGTCTGCGCCTTCGGCCCCTTCATCATCAGGCAGACGACCGGGTTCACCTACGACTACCAGCCGCCGGAGATAGAGCTTAAAAAATCCTTCCCGCCGTTTAGCGCGCCTGACGGGACGTTCTCAGGGGCGCACCCGATGGGGACAGACATCCTCGGCCGCGACCTCTTCTCGCGCGTCCTGATAGGCGGGCGCATCTCGCTGATGGTGGGCATCATCTCCACGTTCGTCTCGCTCCTGATAGGCATCACCTTCGGGGCGACGGCCGGCTACCTGGGGGGCCGCGTGGACAACGTCATGATGAGAATCGTGGACGTGCTCTACTCGCTCCCCTACATGATGATCGTCATCGTGCTGCTGGCTTTCTTCGGCGGGCGCTCGCCGCTGGGCCAGTTGTTCCTGCTCTTCATCGCTCTCGGCGCAGTCTCGTGGCTGACGATGGCGCGCATCGTGCGCGGGCAGGTGATGTCGCTCAAGAACCAGGAGTTCGTGCTGGCGGCGCGGGCGACGGGCGTGCCGACCGGGAAGATAATTTTCCGCCACCTCGTCCCGAACACGCTCGGCCCCGTCATCGTCTACGCGACGCTGACCATCCCGCAGGTGATGTTGCAGGAGGCGTTTCTCTCCTTCCTGGGCCTGGGCGTGCAGGCTCCGCTCGCGTCGTGGGGGAGCCTCGCCAGCGAAGGCATACAGAACATAGCCATCTTCCCGTGGCAACTGATCTTCCCCGGCGTGACGATGGCGCTGACACTCTTCTCCCTCAATTTCCTGGGCGACGGCCTGCGCGACGCCCTCGACCCGCAGATGCGAAAAACGTAAAAGCAGTGATCAGTGATAAGTGATGAGTGATAAGTAACGGCTTTCACTCATCACTTATCACTTATCACTGATCACTTTAAATTGA
>DATFCB010000199.1:0-3372 GCA_035253525.1 Pyrinomonadaceae bacterium
AGCTGGCCCAGAACGGGCAGGTCCGCGTTCGACAGTTCCAGCAGCTTCACGTCCGTCAGGATGCCGAACGCGGATTCGTTGATCGGCAAGCCCCCGGCGGTGAAGATAGTCGTCAGCAGTCCGCCCAGCACCCCGCAGCCCATCGTGAAGAGGACGCTCTTGAAGGTCAGGGGCTGCTGCGCGTAGGCGATGATGGCGATGGCCGTCAGGGCGTTGACGCCGGCGATGAGCAGGCCCGCGACCGTCACCGACTGCCGCTCGCGGTAACGCCCGATGCCGTAGAGCGCGGCCGTCGAAGAGATGACCGCGTAGATCGTGATGAGGATGCCCGTCGGCGCGAGCAGGCCCGCGAAGAGCGACGTGACGAGGGCGGTTATCAACCCGAGCTTGGTGTCTATGAGCAGCGCGACAAGGAGCGTGGCGGAGGCGAAGGGGACTGCGAAGTCCCAGATTACGGGGTCGTTCAGGGGCGCGCTCATGCCGCGCGTGGCGACGCTCTCGGCGAGCGTGAAGCCTACGCGCGCCAGTATCGTCTGGACGACGACGGCCGAGCCGACGAGGGCGAACGCCTTGCGCGGCGAGAGGTTCAGGGTGACGGCCGTCGAGCGGTGCTCTATGAATTTCCAGGTCAGCCAGTAGAGCGCGCCGACGATGAAGAGCAGCCCGAAGAGTTGGTTCCACCAGCGCCGGCCCTGCCGCGCGTAGTCGCGTACGGCCTGCATCTGCGCCAGCATAGGCCCGTTGACCGTGTCGCCCTCGCGCGCGATAACTTGGTTGCGCTTGAGCTGCATGTAGGCGGCCTCAACCTTGCCCGCCGCCCCCTCGCGCACGTTCTGCGAGGCTGCGGGGTCGTAGAAGACGCTCGCGCGGACGAGCGGCGTCATCGCCGCCAGCAGCGCCGCCTGCTCATCGGTCGTCCACCCGGCCAGTTGCGAAATCCGCGAGCGCAAACTCTTGCGCGCCTCCGAGAGCGGCGTCATGTGGCTCTGCGGCATCGTCAGCACGGACTGCGCGGTCGGGTTCCTCATGTCCGTCAGAACTATGTCCTGCTTGAGGTATTCCGCGTCGCCGTCCTCGTAGATGTAGCCCTCGCTCGTCTCGCGCAGGATGCGCGTCAGACGCTCAAGCTCTACGGGGTCGAAGCGGTGCGCGGCAATAGCCTCCGCCACCGCGACCGTGCCCGCGGGGCCGGTCCACTTCAATTCTTTCCTGGCGTTGCTGTTGCCGCCAGCTTGCGCCGTCTGTTTCTGCAAATCCTCCCACGCGGCGCGGAAGCTCTGGGCCGAACTCTCGGCGCGCGTCGGGTCGAAGGCGAAGACAGGGCGCGTGGCCTCCCTGGCCGCTTCGCGTCGCTTCTCCGTCTCGGCCAAATCAGGCACGCTGATGTCGGCCGGGGCGATGACGGTGCGGCGGACCACGTCGCCGTCGCGGTAGTTTTCGACGGACACGCGCGAGTTGGCGTTGACCAAAAGGAGCGTGGTCACGACGACGAAGAGGCCGTAGAAGATGAAGAAGCGCGTGCGGGGGCGGAACCGGCTGAAGGGGCGGAAGAGGAAGCCCAGCACGGCGTTGCGCGCCCGGTCCAGTGGGGAATTAAAGCGTTGTCGGCGGCTTTTCTGGCTCATCTCAGGTGTGCGCGACGTATTCGGCCTCTTCCTGCGTGTGATCTTCGGGGCGCGCGATCAGGTCGCGAGCCAGGATAGCGCTCGCGCGTTCGAGCATCGGGCGCAAAGTTTTCGAGTCCGTGGCGGAGACGGCGACCGGCTCCGGCGCGTCTTTCTGCGCCGCCTGACGCAAGATTGACTCGACGGCCGACGGTTCAAGCAGGTCAGCCTTGTTGAAGACCGTGAGGCGCGGAATCTGGTTGAACTTCAACTCGCCCAAAATTCTCTCGACCGATTGGAGCTGCTGCTCCCAGCGCGGGTTGCTCGCGTCCACGAGGTGTATCAGCAAATTCGAGTCGCTAATCTCTTCGAGCGTGGCGCGGAAGGCCGCGAGCAAGTCCGGCGGCAGATCGCGTATGAACCCGACCGTGTCGTTGACGATGACCTCCTGCTCGCGCGGCAGGCGCAAGCGGCGCGAGGTCGGGTCGAGCGTGGCGAACATGCGCTGCTCGGCGTGGACCGCGCTCGAAGTGAGCGTGTTCAGAAGCGTTGACTTGCCGGCGTTGGTGTAGCCGACAATCGAGATGACCGGAAATTCGCGGCGCACCCTCTCCTTGCGCCGCTCCTGGCGTCGCAAGGAAAGACTCTGAATCTCTTTTTCGAGCCGGTGTATGCGGTCGCGCACGCGGCGGCGGTCGGTTTCGAGCTTCGTCTCGCCGGGGCCGCGCCCGCCGATGCCGCCCGCGAGCCGCGAGAACGCAGAGTCTTGTCCGGCGATGAGGCGCGGCAGCAGGTATTTCAACTGTGCCAATTCCACCTGAATCTTGCCCTCGCGCGACTGCGCGCGTTGGGCGAAGATGTCCAGGATGAGCTGCGAGCGGTCAATCACCTTGAGGTCCGTGGCCTCGGAGAGCGAGCGCACCTGCGCGGGCTGCAACTCGCGGTCGAAGACGATGAGGTCCGCGCCGAGTTGGAGCGCGCGCACCAGCAACTCTTCGAGCTTGCCGCGCCCGAGCACTGTGCGCGGGTCAATCGCGCTGCGGCGCTGGATGACGCTGTCGAGCACGACGACGCCCGCCGAGGTCGCCAACTCCTGCAACTCCTGCATGGACTCTTCGGCCTCGAACATGGAGCCCGTCGTCACGCCGACGAGAATCGTGCGGTCGCGCACCTCCGCGCGGCGCGTGGCCCGCCGGTTACGCGCCATCTCTTCTTCGAGCGAGTTGATGAGCGCCAGAAAATCCACGTCGAGTTGAGACGGAATCTGCGGCTCAAGAAAAGCGTAAGGCGCGGCCGCGCCGCCGTTCGTGTCCAGGGCGGCGGCGGTCGTCGGCAACAGGTGCGCGGCGCGTACCATGCCGGGCAGGCCCGTGCGCTCGTCCACGTCGAGCGAGACCATCAGGTCCAGCCTCAAGAGCGCGAGGTCCGTCAAATCGTCCTGCGTCAACTCCTCGCCGCGCAGGTGCGTGTGGACGCCGCGCAGGCCGCGGAAGCGGTCGGCCGCGACGCGCGTGCGCTTCAGGTCGGGCCACTCTATGCGGCGCGCGTCGCCGACGACGACCGACGAGACGTAGCCCTTGCGGTCGATCAGCGCGCCGATCTGCCGGCGCGTCTCGTGCGAGAGTTCCGTCATCTGGCGCGCGAACTCCGGCGTCACGATCTGGTGCGGCGCGACACGCCGCGAGTAAAGCTTTTCGATGCGACGCAGTTGATTGGGTTTCAAGCCCTGTGTGTTCCCCTGTACGTTACTGATAAGTCTTGTCCTCCA
>DATFCB010000200.1:0-5709 GCA_035253525.1 Pyrinomonadaceae bacterium
AGTAAGCGCCCTCGCGCGGAGGATTCTTTTTATTGATCATGATGTAGAGCCTCGCGCCGAGGTTGGGGTTCATCTTCTCAAGGATTTTGTACTGCTCCATGGCCTGCTTCTTGTCGCCGCTCTGGTAATAGGCGACGCCCAGGTTGAAGATGGCCCCGGCGTAATCCGACTTGAGCTGAATCGCGCGGCGGTGAGACTCTATGGCCTCTTTCCAGCGCTGCTGGCCGCCGTAAGCGTAGCCCAGATTATTGTGCGCCTCGGCCCACTCGGGCTTGACGCGGACGGCCTGCCGGAAGGCTTCGGCGCTCTCGGCGAATTTGCCGAGGCGGCTGAAGGCGATGCCGAGGTTGAAATTCGCGGCGGGGTAATCGGGCTGCAAGCGCACGGCCTGGCTGAGCGGGCTGACGGCCTCGCTGAATTTCCCGGTGTTGTTGTAGACCCAGCCGAGATTGGTGTAAGCCTCGGCGTCATCGGGCTTGAGGCGGACGGCCTTGTTCAAGGCGTCAATCGCTTCGTTCCAGCGGCGCGACTTGCCGAGCGCGTAACCAAGGTTATCGTAAGCCTCGTCCAGGTTCGGGTCGAGCCTGAGCGCGTTGTTGTAAGCCTCTATAGCGTCGCTGTAGCGCGTCAGCTTGTTGCTGACGAAGCCCAGATTGTTGTAAGTGTCCGCGTCCGCCTGCTTGAGCATGATGGCCTGCTTGTAGGCGTCGGCGGCCTCGGAGAATTTATTGAGGCGGCGGTAGGCATCGCCAATGTTGTTGTAAACGTCCGGGTGTGCGCCGGGCTTGAGCCGCGTGGCCTGCCTGTAGGCTTCAAGCGCCTCTTCGTGGCGGCCCGCGTTGTAGAGCGCGGCCCCCAAGCTGTATTGAACCTCCGTGTATTCCCGGTTGAGGCGGGCGACCTGTTTGTAGGCGTCGGCGGCCGGCCCGTATTGCCCCAGGCGGTCGTAAGACTGGCCCAAATAGTTATACGCCTCCCAGTCGCTGCTGTTGTAGCGTATGGCCTCCTTGAGCGACGCGACGGCCTCCGCGTACTTACCCGCGTCGAAGTAGAGCTTCCCGAGATTGAAGTGAACGGAGGCGTCGTCCTGCTTCAGGCGGAGCGTGTCGCGGTAGGCCGCAATCGCCTCCTCGTCGCGGTGCAGGTTGGAGAGCGCGTCACCGAGACCGTTGTGTGGCTCGGACCAGTTGGGTTTGAAACGTATCGCCTGCCTGTAGGCCGCTGCCGCCTCCTCGAACTTGTTCAGGTTGAAGTAGGCGTCGCCCAGATTGTTGTGCGCCTCGGCCCAGTTCGGCTTCAGGCGAATCGCCTTCTGGTAAGCCTCCGCAGCCTTCTCAAACTGGCGCTGGTCGAAGAAATCGTCGCCCTGGTCGTTGAGGTCTTCGGCCGTGACCTCGGGCTTCGGCGGTTTGGGCCGAGGCTGAGGGACTTGCCGCTTGGGGCCGCCGCCACGGGGCGACCCCTTGGCGGGGCGCGCGCTCGCCTGCTGGAACCTGGATGGTCCGGGGTCGCGCGTCGATATGGGCGTCGGCGTCGGCCTGGGTGGGCGCGTGTTGTGCTGCCTGTTAACTTTCGGAACCTTGAGGACGCCGACCGCGCCGCCCGTGATGTCTTTCGCCAGGTCGGCCCCGCCGGAGATGTCCTGCGCGGGGGCAGGCACGGCGGCGCGCAATAAAGCCAGGACCAGAAGCAGGACTGTGCGCGGCGCGGGCCTCCTGCCGGGCCGTGTGTTGCGGCGTAAGCGGATGGAATTCATCTTCGGCTCCAAAAGACTCTGAATCTCAGCTCAAATGCGTGGCTGATTGAAGTGACGTTGCGAGTGAAAGTTTGTTGCCGCTCTTCCTTTCGGGCGCGCCGACGAGTATAGCCTCAGCGCGTTTGAGAAGAAAGCCTTTGACCGGGCCAAAAATTGGCGGTTTCCGAAATTCGCAGAATGAATATTGACTCGCCGCCGAATTTGGCATAGAAGAGTTGCAGCTTTCTAGCAGCAAACTCGGAAGGGTTCGGGCGGCCCCCGCGGTCCGCCCAGAGGAGAGACAGATGAAACGTTGCCCTAATTGCCAGCGAACTTACCCGGACGACGCTCCAGGCTTCTGCGTCAACGACGGGACGCAACTCGTCACGGAAGAGGCCCCAGCATACGACCCGCAGAAGACCATTCTGGCTACGCCGCCGCCGGCCGCGCCGCCGCCTCCTCAGTACAACCCCGCGCCGCAGCAACCGCCGCCGCCGCCGTACCAGGCCGCCGATCCCGCGGGCGTCCCCCCGCCGCAGTGGCAGCCTCAGCCGCCGCAGGCTCAGCCGCCGGCAGCACCCTGGCCGCCGCCTCCACCGCAGCAACAGCAGCCGGGCCAGTGGGGCGGGGGCTATTACCAGCAGCAGCCCGGACAACAACCCTACGGAGCGCCGTACGCGCCGCAGGCGGCGGGCCAGGGCAAAGCTCTCAGTCTGTCGAGTTTCATCACGGGGCTCGTCAGCGCACTGGCGCTCACGCTCCTATTTCTGATGTACAACGATGTGATTGACCCAGACAGAGACGTAGCCACAGCCTGCTTCTATGGGGGGGCCGCTTTAGGGGTCGTCGCGGTCGTGCTGGGGGCGCTGGCTCTTATTTCCAAGCGGCAGCGCAGCAAGTGGATGGCTATCGCCGGAATAGTTCTGGGCCTCCCGGCCATCGGGTTCTTCCTTTACATAGCATTTAACTATGGGCTTTAGCTCAGTCGGCTGACGAATCCGGCGTGCCGCGATTTCAGAGGGGAATGAGAGACGGATGAAACGTTGTCCAACGTGCCAGCGGACTTACGCGGAAGACGCGCCGGATTACTGCCCGACCGACGGAATGCGTTTGGTGAAGGAGACGGCCGCGGGGCACGACCCCGAAAGGACGGTGCTCTCTTCAGGGCTGCGCGTCCCGGAGCCGGTGCTGCCGGAGCGGCCGCGTCCCCAGCCGCCTACGCCTGCGCCGGAGCCTTCAGCCCCCGAGCCGCCGCCGGCATCACCGCCGCCGTATTACGCCTCAGGGGACGAAGCAGGCCGACCGCCGCAGCCGCAGCCTCCGCAGCCGCAACCGCCCGTAACTGAGCCGCCGCCGCCACCCGCGCCGCAGTTTGCGCCGCAGGGCTGGCCGTCGCAGCAGCCGCCGCCGCAGTCCGCACAGCCCTGGGCCAATCCTTATCAAAACCCTGGGCCGACCACGCCGCTCGCGCCCTTCCAGAATCCGGGCAGGATCGAAGCGCTGGCCGTCGCCGCGCTGGTGACGGGCTGCTGCGCCGTCACGATCATGGCGATGCTGGTCGCCAGAAGCCTCGGCGCGGTTCTCAATTTGATGCTCGTCCTCTCCATCCTCGGCCTGGGACTCGGCGTCACCGCTTTGCTTCTCGCGCTGCAAAAGCCCTCGCGGTTCGGGGGCGTCCCGCTGGCGATTGCGGGGCTGGCGGCCGGCACGGCAGCGCTCGTTTATTATTTCACCCTGTAGAGTACGGACCCGCAAACTAAAAAGGAGAAATCATGAAACGTTGTCCCAGTTGTCAACAGATGTTCCCAGACAATGCCCCGGCTCAGTGCCCCTACGACGGGACGTACCTCGTCGGCGACGCGCCCCCGCAGCAGCCGTATTACGGAAGTGACCAGCCCCCTTACGGCCAGCCCGCGGACCCGGCGCAGTGGCAGCCACCGCCGCCGGCGGGCGGAGGCTACTACCAACAGCCTGGCGGCGGATACCCTCCGCCGCCCTACGGCGGCCCGTACGCGCCCGCACGCGGCAGCAAGGCGCTCTCGTCCGCCGCGTTCGCCTGCGGCCTCGGCTCCTTCCTCATTCTGGTGTTCGTGATTTTCGTTTACGTCATGGCGAGGAACGGGTCGCTCAGCCTCAGCACGCTCATGACTCTGGCCCAAATCTTACAGCCGCTCTCCTGGCTGATGCTCCTCTCGG
The DNA here is from genome assembly GCA_035253525.1 of Pyrinomonadaceae bacterium. Taxonomy (GTDB): domain Bacteria; phylum Acidobacteriota; class Blastocatellia; order Pyrinomonadales; family Pyrinomonadaceae; genus QHXM01. Next base: position 3,932 of record DATFCB010000200.1, read on the forward strand.
CGGTGGCGGCCATAGTGCTCGGCGTCGTGGCCCTGGTCACGGCCAAAGCGAACCCGGCCATCAGCAAACCCAAAGCGATTATCGGGATGTGCCTGGCCGCAATCCCACTTCTTCTGTTTCTCATCGGGCTGGCGAACATGAACAGGCGATATTGAGCGCGCGTGTGATTTAGTCTGCGCGTGAGAAGAAGACGACGGTCGCGCCCCAGCCCCCAGCTTCCGCGGGCGCGTCCGTCCAGCGAGCGACGAACGGCGTGCGCGCGAGAATGGAACGCACCATCTCGCGCTGCACGCCGACGCCTTTCCCGTGAATAATCCGCACGCTCCTGAACCCTTTCAGCCGGGCCTCGCTCAGGTACTCTTCCACCACACGCTTCACGTCGCGCGGCGCGACCGTGTGCAAATCGAAGATGTCCGTTATCTCCAGACGGACGGGCTCAGGGAAAGGGTCATAAGGATCAACGTCGCTCTCGTCCGCCGCCCGCTCGATTATCTCGGCCTCAAGGTCGCGCCTTTCGGCCCTGCGCTTTTTTAGCCACTCGCGAAAACCCATCGTGTATGAATGCTCCCCGGCTGGCGTGGCGCGCGTCCGCCCGTCTCATTCTTGACACTCGCGCTCGCACGCTTGTACACTCGCGCTCTTTCAAGAGAACAATCTTACACCGAACACGACGGGGCCGGGCGCACAAAAGGAAGCTGGCATGCGCCGGGGTGCGAAGTCTCGGGCGGCAGATTTCAGACTACTTCTGCGAAAGGAATCATCTGATGGGCAAGCGAAACAAGATTACGGTGGTCGGCGCGGGCAACGTCGGCGCGACCGCGGCGCACTGGCTGGCGAGCAAGGAACTAGGGGACGTGGTGCTCGTGGACATCGTCGAGGGCGTGCCGCAGGGCAAGGCACTTGACCTCGCCGAGACGGCCCCGATTGAAGGCTTCGACGTGCGACTGACCGGCGCGAACAACTACGACGGGACGGAGAACTCCGACGTGGTGATTATCACCGCCGGGCTCCCGCGCAAGCCGGGCATGAGCCGCGACGATTTGTTGAAGACTAACGCGGACATCGTCTCGAAGGTCGTGGACGAGGTCGCGCGGCGCTCGCCCGACTCCGTCTTAATCATCGTCTCGAACCCGCTCGACGCGATGTGCCAGGTGGCGTTCAAGCGCTCGGGCTTTCCCAAGCACCGCGTCATAGGCATGGCGGGTGTGCTGGATTCGGCGCGTATGCGTTGCTTCCTGGCCGAAGCCTTGGACGTGTCGGTCGAGAACGTGACGGCCTTCGTCCTGGGCGGGCACGGCGACACGATGGTCCCGCTGCCGCGCTACTCGACCTGCGCGGGCATCCCCGTCACGGAGCTTCTGCCGAAAGATCAACTGGACGCGATTGTGAAGCGCACGGCCAACGGCGGCGCGGAGATCGTCGCACTCCTCAAGACCGGCTCGGCCTACTACGCGCCGTCGGCCGCAGCCGTCGAGATGACCGAGAGCATTCTCAAAGACAAGAAGAAGATTCTGCCCTGCGCCGCCTACCTCGAAGGCGAGTACGGCATCAACGGCCTCTTCGTGGGCGTGCCCGTGAAACTCGGCGAGCGCGGCATCGAAGATATAATTCAGATAAATCTCACGACCGAGGAGCGGTCCGCGCTCCAACGCTCGGCCGCCGCCGTGCAGGAACTCGTGAACGTCATGGGCCGGTGAGGCACTCCCGGGAGGGCGTGTGTCTCGCCCGCCCTCCCGGCGCTTCACAGGTCGAGCCAGCCCAGGCTGCGCGAAGGCCTG
>DATFCB010000201.1:0-3516 GCA_035253525.1 Pyrinomonadaceae bacterium
CGCGTCTTGAGCGCAGGCTCACAGAGATGTTGCCGCCCGCCCGCGAGACGCAGCCCGCTTACCAGGCGGGCGATTGAGATGAACTCCTTGACGTTTCCCTTTGCGTCTTTGCGCCTTGGCGTGAAAAATTCGTCTCACGCCAAGGCGCAAAGACGCAAAGAAAAGCCTGGCGCATCTTCTTCGATTCGTAATCCGCAGGGCCGGCTCATGAAAAAGCTCAGGCCGTTAATTCTCGTCCTCGCGCTGCCCGTCCCGGTCGTGGCCGCGCTCCTTGTCTTTCAGTTCAGCGGGACCGCGCCTTCGGGAAGTGAGCAATCCGTGCGCGGCGGGGAAGTTCGGAATCTGGCGGCGGTTCCGGGGGCGCAGGCCATCACGAGCCTGACCGTCAGTCCGGCGGCGACCGTCGGCGGCAACTCTTCGGTCGCTACGATCACTTTGAGATACCCGGCCGAGACGGGCGGGGCCGTCATCAATCTCTCGACCGAAGGCTCTTCAATCGCGCATGCGCCGAAGAGCATCACGATCCCTGCGGGCCAAAGAAGCGTCAGCTTCGACATCAAGACAGAGCGCGTGACGGCGCAGACGACCGCCAATCTTTCCGCCTCTTACGCTTCGGGAGCAGAGACGGACCATCTGACGCTTCTGCCGCCCGAGCGGCCCGGCTGGTACGTGGCCGTGGACGGCAGCGTCAAAGGTCGCGGCACAAAGGACTCGCCCTGGGATTTGGCGAGCGCCCTCTCGGCGCGCAAAGAGATCAAGCCGGGCGACACCATCTGGCTCGGCGGCGGACGCTACACGGGCGCTTTCACCAGCACTCTCGAAGGTGCGCCGGGCGCGCCCGTCATCGTCCGCGCGCTTCCCGGTGAGCGCGTGATTATTGACCGCGCGGGCTCCGGCGAATCCAAGCAGCCTGCGCTGAAAGTCAAAGGCGCGCACGTCTGGTTCTGGGGCATAGAGGTGACAAACTCAGAAAGGGACCGCAGCCGCAAGAGTCCTGACTCCGGCAAGGACGAGCCCTGGCGCGGCTCGGGCGCGGACGTGTACGCCGCGGGCGTGAAGTTCATCAACATGGTCTTCCACGACAACGGCCACGGCATCTGGGACAAGCAGGACGGGACGGAGATAACGGGCTGCCTCTTCTTCTACAACGGCAACAACAAGCGCGAGCACGGCCTCTACGTCGGGAACAGCGTTGGCACAAAATACATCACCGACAACATCCTCTTCGCGCAGGGCGGCTACGGCATTCTGGCCCATTCCGACTCGCCCAGGAGCGCGCAGAAAGGTCTTTACATAGAAGGCAACGTCAGCTTCAACAACGGCGCGCTCACCGCCGACGACCAGACGACCGGGAACATTCAGGTGGGCGGAGTCGAGGGCGTCGCGGCCGAGCGCATCGTCCTCAAGAACAACTACGTCTACAACTCCCCCGGAAACGCTGCCGCAAAGAATAACGGCATCCGCCTGGGCTATGAGGACAGGAACAACCGCGACGTTAAAGTCCTGGACAACTACGTCGTGAGCAGCCGCCCTTTGCGACTCTGGTGGTGGCAGTCCGTGGAGTTCCTGGGTAACACTTTCTATTCGCAGAGCGAAGGTCTTAATCTGGAAATGCCGCGCGGCGTGACGGCCGACGCCTACCGTTGGGACTTCAACACCTACTTCAGCGGACAGCGGCGCGGCCTCTCCTTCGTCCGGGGCGAGGACGCTTACGATTTTGCGCGCTGGCGCGAGACGACCCGCCTGGACGCGCACAGCCAGTTCGTCCAGAGCGACAGCCTGCGGCCCGAAGGCGTCGCCATCTTCCTGCGCCCGAACAGGTACGAGGCGGGCCGGGCCAACATAGTCGTTTACAACTGGGAGCTGCGCGACGAGGTCGCCGTAGACCTTGGCACAATTCTGCCGAAGGGCGCGAGCTATGAAGTGCGCGACGTGCAGAACTTCTTCGGCGGCGCGGTAGCCGTTGGCACATACGACGGTCGTCCCGTCCGTCTGCCCATGAGATTGAAGCAGGTCGCCACACCTGTCGGGAACGTGGAGCGCGTGCCGGCGCACACGGACCCTGAGTTCGCCGTTTTCATTCTTCGTCAAATCTCTAAACCGAATCACAAACCGGGTGCGGAGAGTCTGAAGTCCGGGGCCGCGGCGCGCGAATAATTTTTCGCCGCCAGCCCTCGTGCCTCCCCAAACCAAGACTTCGGAGAGCATAAGACCCATGACACAAACGACCTTTCAAATCGTGGCCGTGGACTGCTGCGAGCACGTGCTCGCCGCGTTGAGCGACGCGCTGCCCTCACGCTTCACGACCATCACGGCGAGCGACAACGCGCGCATCTCGGACGCGGACAATAAAGTTGACCTGATTGTCATAGGGCTGGCGCGCTATCCCGTTCGCCGCCTCTTCATCAGCCAGTTGCGCCGCATCTACCCCGAAGTCCCTGTGCTCATCATCCGCCGCGCCGTCGAGAACATGGGCGGCGGCGATAGCTTCTGCGGCGAGTTCATCCTGAGCGACCGCACGGGCCAGAGCGATTTGGAGATCGTCAGCGCCCTGCGCCCCTTCCTGCCCTTCAGGCCGTGCGAGCACGCGCACAAGGCTTCGAGCTACGACCTCGTGCGCCGCGTGGTGCGCGTCATCGCGGAGAAGTACACGGACCCGGAACTGAATCTGGCACAGGTGGCCGAGGAGCTGCCTATCTCGCCCATCTATCTTTCGCGCGTCCTCAACCGGAAAGTCGGAATCAGCTTTCGCCAACTCCTGCGTCACACGCGCATCGAAGAGGCCAAGCGCATGCTCGCCTCGCAACACTACAGCGTCAAAGAGGTGGCCGAGCGCGTGGGCTTCTCCGACTGCCATTACTTCTCGCGCAGCTTCAAGGAACTGACCGGCCAGAGCGCGAGCGAGTTCCGCGCCCAGGACGCCATCTTCAGTTGACGAGTACGCGGCCACCTCACCATCGCAGCCGCAGAGTTTTCCCTGAATACGATTCCTCGGAACTCTTCCAAAAATCCGTAAGCGCCTCGGGGAGATGTTGTTTTCCTGTTACATCTCCCCGATTTTCTTGACTTCACACCGCAGGCGAATTAAGTTTCGCCTGTAAACCTACGGCGCTCCCTTCTTAAAGACCAAACGCCTCCCCGCGCCGTTAGTTCGTGCCCAACGGTGCGCCGGCTCGACGGCCGCTCACGCGCCCTCAACGCAGAGTCATTCCCCGACGGTCCCTCTTCTTGCCGCTGAGTTCCAGCGAGGAGAAACATGCTCGGTCCCGCGCCACGTCCGAATCGCCACGGCTCTCTCGCCGCCGCGTTCGTCCTGGCTGCGTCCCTCTTCGCCGGGCTGCTCGCGCGGCCTACCCACTCGGCAAATCAATCACCCCCGCCCGCGCAGCAGGAACCCAGTCAAGCGGAAGCGCGACGGCCGCAGGAAAGCCGCAGCCCCCTGGCGCAGTCGCCCGTCCTCGAAGAGTTCAGGCAATGGACCGAGCAGTTCAAACTCGGCGGCACCATCGCGGCCTC
>DATFCB010000202.1:0-2385 GCA_035253525.1 Pyrinomonadaceae bacterium
CCTACGCGTCCGTTCCCATCAAGCGGCGCGACCGCGCCTCCGGCTTTCTGACGCCGACCTTCAGCGGCTCCGGCAACAAGGGCTTTCGCCTCTCGAACGCTTACTACCAGACGCTCGGCCGCTCGGCAGACGCGACGCTGCGCAACGACATCTACACGGGACGCGGCATCGGCCTCGGCCTCGACGTACGCACCCGCGCGAATTCGCGCTCCTATCTGAACTTCGGCTTCTACGCCGTCAAGGACCGCATCTTCGGACCCGACGAGAGCCCGGAGAACCCGGACCAGGGCGGCTCAAGCTTTTACGTGGACGGCGTGCACTACTTCCCGAACGGCTTTCTCGCCGCGGCCGACGTGAACGTCACGTCGAACCTTGCGTTCCGCCAGGTCTTCTCCGACTCGATTCAGCAGGCCATCTCGCCCGAAGAGCGCTCGCAGATTTTCATCAACAAAAACTTCGGCGACTACAGCCTCAACTTCCTGGCCCGCTCGCAGGTCACCTCCATCCCCAATACGCGCATACGCACGCGCCAACTCCCCAGCATCTCGCTCGACAAACGCCCTTCGGCCCTACGCTACTTCGAGCGCGTCCCCGTCTACTTCTCTTTCTCGGGGAGCCTCGAAGGCGTCAGCCGCAAGGAGACTGTGGACGACCTGTTGCTCTTCCGCGACGAGGTGGAGGGCGAGCCCATCGTCTCGCCTTCCATCGTGCAGCGCCTGGACGTGCATCCGCGCTTCAGCCTCCCCGTGCACGTCGCCGGCTGGTCCGTGACTGCGACCGCAGGGTTGAGCGCGACATATTACTCGAATTCGATTGACCCCGTGACGCGTCTGATCCTGAGCCGCGATGTCGTGCGCGGCTATGGCGAGTTCGAGTTGGACGTGCGGCCGCCCGCGCTGGCGCGCAACTTCCGCCACGGCGACGGCTCGTTCTTCTTCCGCCACGTCATAGAGCCTTACTTCATCTATCGCAAGATCGAGGGCATCACCAATTTCGAGCGCATCATACGCTTCGACTCGGCGGACGCCATCGCCGACACCAACGAGATAGAGTTCGGCATCGTCAACCGCTTCTTCACGCGCCGCTCGACCGAGAACGTCAACCCGAAGGCCGAGCGCGATGACTCCGCCGAGCGCAAGCGCGTCCCGCTCTCTCGCCAGCCTTACGAGGCTCTGACGATTACGCTGCGCGGCAAATATTTCTTCGACCCTTACTTCGGGGGCGCGCTCATTCCGGGCCGCCGCAACCAGTTCTACCCGATCAACACCTTCTCCGGCTTCACCTACGGCGGCGTGCCGCGTCGCTTCTCGCCGCTCAACATAGAGGCGCGCTACCGCCCGAGCCGCACGCTCTTCGCGGACGTGCGCTCCGATTTGGACGTGCAGAGCGGAGGCTTGCGCAATCTCTCCGTGACCTTCGGAATCAACCGGCCGCTGATACAGGCTTTTCAAACCTTCTACTACACGCGCGCCATAGACCTCGCGCCGTCGCTCGCGCGCTTTGCGGACGCGAACGGCAAAGAGCCAGGGACGTTGCGCGGCTCGCAGTGGAGTCCGGCGTTATTCCTGGGCAACCGCGAGCGCGGCCTCTTCGGCGGCGTCTCCTTCTTCTTCGACTTCCAGAACCGGCCCGACCAGCAGAACTCTTCACTGATTAGCTCTGTCGCCACCATCGGCTACGCCTTCGACTGCTGCGCCATCACCGCGCAGTACTACAGCTTCGACGTGGGGCTTAGGAACGAGAACCGCTTCGTCTTCGGCTTCCGCCTCAACGGCATCGGCGCGTTCGGCACAGAGCAAATCGGACAGCCTTTCCATTGACGACAACTTTTAAGCTAGAATTCACGCGATGCGTCAATGTCAGTACGGCCTGCGGTAGCAGGCGGGTACTGACTTGGCTGACACTCAATCGCAAAGTGCGACCGCTATGTTGGAAATCAGTGACTCCGAAATAAAAGTTGACCGGCTGATGCACGAGATTCGGGAGGCCGTGGCGAGGGAGAAGGAGGGGGGAAATGTTCCCGCGACTCGTCTCCCGCAGGCCGGCGAACCCTGGCCGGACGCGCCGGCCGTTTCCTCTCCGCTGAGACTACAGCCCGAGTTTCAAACGCGTCCCGACCATCATTACCACGTCAACGATTTGTTGAAGTATCACGGCGGGGATTTTGTGCGCCACGCCTATCGCGCGATTTTGAAGCGGGAGCCGGACGACGCGGGCTTTGCCCGGCATCTCGAAAGCCTGGCGAGCGGCCGCTTTAATAAAGTTGATGTTCTGGCGAGCCTGCGCCGTTCGCCGGAAGGCGAGCGGGCGCGCGTGAAGATTGACGGGCTGGCGTGGCCCGCTGTCGTCAGACGCGCGGGCCGCGCGCCCGTCGTAGGCTACCTG
>DATFCB010000203.1:0-3570 GCA_035253525.1 Pyrinomonadaceae bacterium
CTACATGAAGATCGTCTCGCTCGCGCCGGAGGTGATATGAAAAAGGGAACCAAGCGCGCCAAGATTAAGAAGGGCGACCAAGTGATCGTCATGGTCGGGCGCGACCACAACAAGTACAACAAGCAGGGCGAGCGCGTGCCGCACCGTGGCCGCGTCCTCGAAGTCTCGCCCGCCAAGGGCAAGGTCAAGGTCGAGGGCGCAGGGATAGTCAAGAAGCACCAGCGCGCCAACCCTTCGAACAACCGCGGCGGCGGCATCATCGAGAAGGAAGGCTGGATTGACATCTCGAACGTGCAACTGATTGACCCGGACACGGGCAATCCGACGCGCGTCAAGTACCTCGTCGAAGGCGACGGCTCGAAGAGCCGCGTGGCTTCGAAGAGCAAGCAGAGTTTAGAGAAGTAAAAGGGCCGCGAGCGAAGCACGAACGGATGTCTGGAAACGCTTCAGCTGAGATTTCAAATCTGAAATTTGAAGTTTTCAGGCGCGAGACCCAGACGATAAGGTGAAGAGAAATGGCAGCGAGATTAAAAGAGCGATACACGAAAGAGATTGCCCCGGCGATCTCCAAGGAGTTCAGCATCGAGAACCCTATGGCCGTGCCGCGCCTGGAGAAGATTGTCATCAACATGGGCATGGGCGAGGCCATCGCCAACTCGAAGATTCTGGACACGGCGGCAGACGAAGTGCGAGCCATCACGGGGCAGAAGCCCGTGGTCACGAAGGCGAAGAAATCCATCGCCTCGTTCAAGCTCCGCCAGGGCATGCCCATCGGCGTGATGGTCACGCTGCGCGGCGACCGGATGTACGAGTTCCTGGACCGCCTGGTGTCCGTGGCCCTGCCGCGCGTCCGCGACTTCCGCGGCGTCAGCCCCAAAGCGTTCGACGGGCGCGGCAACTACACGCTCGGCATCCGCGAGCAGTTGATTTTCCCCGAGATTGATTTCAACAAAGTGGACAAGACGCGCGGCATGAACATCTCCATCGTCACGACCGCGCGCAACGACGAGCAGGCGCGCGCGCTCCTGAAGGCGCTCGGCATGCCGTTCAGACAATAAGAGCGGTGATCAGTGATAAGTGATAAGTGATGAGAAAAACCAATTCACTTATCACTTATCACTGATCACTTATCACTGAGGTAACATGGCTAAGAAATCACTGATCGCGAAAGCGAACCGGAAACCGAAGTTCTCGTCGCGCGCTTACACGCGTTGCAAACGGTGCGGGCGGCCGCGCGGCTACCTGCGCAAGTTCAATCTGTGCCGCATCTGCTTCCGCGAGCTGGCGCTGCAAGGGCAAATCCCCGGCGTCGTGAAATCGAGCTGGTAACGAAAGCAGTGATAAGTGATGAGTGATAAGTGATAAGTTAAAGCTCTTATCTCATCACTCATCACTTATCACTTATCACTGGAGTTGAGTAATGACTGATCCTATCGCCGATATGCTGACACGCATCCGCAACGCCATCGCTGCGAAGCATTCGCGCGTTGACATCCCGGCCTCGAAATTGAAACTGGAGATCGCCCGCATCCTGAAGGAAGAGGGCTACATTAACAACTTCGTCACGAAGGGCGAGGGCGTTAAGCGCACGATCCGCATCTTCCTGCGCTACGACGCGCGCGGGACGAGCTCGATCACGCACCTTGAGCGCGTGTCGCGTCCCGGCCGCCGCGTCTACATGGGCGCGGGCGAGATTCCGAGGGTGCTCGGCGGCTACGGCGTCAACATCGTCTCGACCTCGCGCGGCCTGATGAGCGGCAAGACCGCCCGCCGCGAGAACATCGGCGGCGAAGTGCTGGCACAAATTTACTAGTGATAAGTGATAAGTGATGAGTGATAAGTAAAAGCGCTTTCTCATCACTTATCACTTATCACTTATCACTGAGGTAATTATGTCTCGCATTGGAAAGAAACCTATCGCAGTTCCGAAGGGCGTCACGGTCACGATTAAGGACCGCGAGCTGGAAGTGAAGGGCACGAAGGGGACCTTGAAGACGCCGATTCCCGAGGGCATCAGCTTCAAGCAGGAGGGCGACCAGTTGGTGGCCGAGCGCCAGTCGGACGAACTGGCGGCGCATCACGGGCTGGCACGCGCCCTGGCGAACAACGCCATCGTCGGCGTGACCGAGGGCTTCACGAAGCAGATGGACGTGGTCGGCGTCGGCTACAAGGCGGACGTGCAGGGCAAGAAGATCGTCTTCGCGCTCGGCTACTCGCACCCGATTGAGTACCAGCTCCCCGAAGGCATAGAGGCCAAGGCCGAGCGCGTGCCGACGAAGGCGAGCATCCAGCAGTACCAGACGACGTTGACGCTCTCCGGCATAGACAAACAGAAGCTCGGCCAGGTGGCCGCCGAGATGCACAAGCTGCGCAAGCCCGACGCCTACAAGGGCAAAGGCGTGCGCTATGCTGGCGTGCCGTTGAAGCTGAAACCTGGCAAGACAGGAAAATAAAGTGATAAGTGATGAGTGATAAGTGATAAGAAAAACCTTTCTTTTACTCATCACTCATCACTTATCACTTATCACTGAGGTTTGAAATGGCACAGAGAAATAGAGCGGCAGTTCGCAACGCGGTTCACAGGCGCATCCGGCGCAAGGTGCGCGGCTCGACCGAGCGCCCGCGCCTCGCAGTTTACCGCAGCCTGAACCACATCTACGCTCAGGTGATTGACGACGAGCGCGGGCAGACCATCGTCTCCGCCTCGACGACTGAGAAGGACTTGCGCGGCGGGACGGGCGGCAACGTGGAGGCCGCCGAGCGTGTCGGCCGCACCATCGCCGAGCGCGCCCTCGCCGCGGGCATCAGCAGCGTCGTCTTCGACCGCGGCGGCTACCTCTATCACGGCCGGGTCAAGGCTTTGACGGACGCGGCGCGCGCCGCGGGCCTGAACAAAGACGAGACGGCTGCGACGGCTGAGGATGGCGAAGGCTCCGCGGAAGCGGCAACGGCAGAATAACAGGGAGCAGTAATGAGACAACCCAGACAACGTATCCCGGCACAGGGGCTTGACCTGAAGGATCAGGTCATCTCGATCAACCGCGTGACCAAGGTGGTCAAGGGCGGCAAAAACTTGAGCTTCGCGGCTCTGGTCGTCGTCGGCGACGAGGCGGGCCACGTCGGCTTCGGCACGGGCAAGGCCCGCGAAGTGCCGCTCGCAATCAAGAAGGGCATCGAGTCGGCCAAGAAGAACTTGATTCGCGTGCCGCTCATCAACAACACGCTGCCCCACCAGTTGATCGGCAGGTTCGGGGCGGGCCGCGTGCTGATGAAGCCGGCCTCCGAGGGCACGGGCGTCATCGCTGGCGGCGCGGTTCGCGCGGTCATGCAGGCCGTGGGCGTCCACGACGTGCGCACCAAAGTTCTAGGCTCAAGCAACCCGCACAACGTCGTGCGCGCCACCTTCGACGGCCTCCTCAAGATGAAGGACCCGATGGAACTGGCCCGGCTGCGCGGCAAGCAGGTGGAAGAACTGTAAAAACAGTGACGAGTTAAGAGTGAAGAGTGACAAGCAAAACGCTTTAACTCGTCACTCGTCACTTGTCACTTGTCACTGAGGTAACGAAATGG
>DATFCB010000204.1:0-8951 GCA_035253525.1 Pyrinomonadaceae bacterium
GCACACGGGATAATCTTAGAGGCTCACGGCTTTTCGCCAAGCCGTTCGAGAAGTTCGCGCATTGTTCTTTCATCAGTCCCACCGTTCTTGAGTAATTTACGGGCGCGTTCCGCTAACTCGGTGTCGCTCCACGGAGCACGCAGATAATAGGCAATGACGAGGGCGGCTGACCTTCTGCACGCCTTCGAGCATCATCGCGGAGGCGACGTAGCAGAGTTGCGGCAAGGCTTCGTCTTCTGGAATCGGGTCGTGCCCTTCAGTGTTCCAGGTCATCAGGAGGACTTCGACGGCTTTGCCGTAGAGGACGGCGCGGCGCGTTGGGAGTGAGCCGACCCAGCGCTTGACGAGCAGGAGTGTGGTCAGCAGGAGCGGGTTGATGGCTAGACGTTGAATCTGGTCGTTGGCGCTGATGGTGCGTGCGAGTTGTACGGCGTCGGCGCGGACCCTCTCCGTGTCGCCGACGACTTCGCGGTGCCACGCGACGGTCAGCCGCTCGATGTCTTCGGCGTTGAAAGGGGAGAGCGTGGCGCGCGTGCAGATTGCGGCCAGGTGCGCAGCGACGTGGCGAAAGCCAGCCTCGCGCGAGGTGACCACGAGCGCCGTGCCGGGATACGCCTGAATGGAAGTGCGTAGCATGCTGACGAAGGCTGCACGGTCGCCGGGGTCTGAGATTTCGTCAAGCCCGTCAATCAGCAGGAGGACGCGCCCTTCGAGTAGCGCGCGGTCAACGTAAGCGCGAAAAGTCGCGGCGTGCTGGCGCACTGGCTCTCTGGCGGAGAGCGCCGCTATCAAATCCGCGAATGAGCCGCGCGCCAGTTCGCGCAGCTCGCGGCAGCGAAAGAAGATTGGAAACCAATCTCGCTGCGGCAGGTCATCGGCGGCCCGCTCGCGCCTGGATGAATCGGCGTAGGCGACCGCCAGGCGCTTGACGAGCGTTGACTTCCCGCCGCCCGGCGCGGCGAGCAGCGCCAGGCGCTCGTGGTTTCTGAGGACAGCGCCGACCTGCTGACGCTTCGCCTGCTCGTCAATGTCCAGATGCAACGGCACGAACAGGCTTTCGAGTTGAAGCCGGCGAGAGCCTACGTCGCCGTCCGCCGGCAGCCCATCCAGGTGAATGTACCCGCACTCCTCCGTGAGGTAGCGGCCGTAAGCCTGAAGAGCAGCGTTCACCTGTTGCTCGTCATCAACGGGCTGCGCGGGCACTGGGTTGAGACACGTCAGTTGATGCAGCGAGCCGCCGCACACACGGTCGGCGTCAATAATCTCGTCGGCGACGACGCGGGCGAGCGGTGTGCCGTCGGCGTGTATCAGCGCGAAGTGCGTGCGCCCCTTGCCCTGCGTGTAGTAGATGGCCCAAATCCAGCCGCGCTCGTGGGCCAGCAGTTCAGCCTCCGCGTCGAGCGTCAGCGCGTCGTGCGCCGAGCCACAACGCCCCGCTAACTCTGTGGCGCGCTCCCTCTGTATCAGGCTTCGACCCTTGATCAATTCGTCTACGACTTTCGGGCCGTCAAGGAGAACAAGCTTCGTGCTTCGACGATTCTTCTCCTGTTCGATGGCGGTTTCTTTGAAGCCCGCGAGGGAGATGAAGTAACCCGTCGCGGGAAGCTCATTCGACCCTCGTTCGGCGTCGAGCGCGCCGACGAACTTATTCAGGTCATCGCCCCCGACACGCTCGGCGGTGGCCTTACACTCGCCGACGGCGCGGCGTCGTTCGAGGCGATGGTCGGCGGCGAGGTCAAGCTCGCGTCCGGCTTTATGAATGTTGAGGCGAGGTTGTTCGTAACCGAGCGCGACGAAGAGGTCTGCCATCAGCCGGCTGAAGAGGTCGCCGCGCCGGTTGTTGTCGTTTTCCAGAATGCGGATTTGAGTAGTGTGAGACATGCGCCGAGGATATCACTTCCACCTGACTCAAGCGAGGTTGAGGTAGCCCCGTTGTGCAGGCGGTTCGTCGCTCAACCTACGCATTTTTGGCCCACGTGGGCGCGCGAAACATTTTGTCCCAAAACCACATAAATATCAGGAAGAGTAATCAAAGGCGATTGCCTCCGACTGAAGCGCGAAGCCGCGTCGGATTTGAAAATGGCCCACCACCCAAAGGAGAAGCGATTTATGAGTTACAGAAGAACTGCCGTGTTCGCCTTCCTGTCTCTGTTCATCCTCGCCGGGGCAGCGCAAGGCCAGATGAAAGCCCACTTCATCAACGTCGGGCAGGCCGAATCAATCCTGCTGGAGTTTAAGACGGCCGCCGTCCTGATAGACGCTGGAGGGGAAAATACGGGGAACAACCGCGACAGAGACCGCCTGATAGGCTACCTGAACAGGTTCTTCGACAGGCGCACCGATCTCAATCGGACGCTTCGCAGCATCATCGTCAGTCATCCACACATAGACCACACGAGGCTGATCATGGATGTCATGATGAATTTCAGGGTCAAAAGCCTGATTGACGGTGGGGGAAGAAGCGGGAGCGGAATCGGGCCTCTCAGGCGGGCGCGGGCGCGCGCCACGGCCCTCGGCATCCCACGCATCACAGTGAGGGACTCGGACATCGGCGCGGACGGGTTCACCCCTCAGATATTGGGCCAACTCAGCAGCTCGGCCTCGAACGTGGACATCAAGTTCCTCAGCGGCGGTTCCAGAAATTGTGAGGACCAAAATAACAACTCGCTAACCGTTCGCGTGGAGCACCGTGGGAAGAAGTTCCTCTTCACCGGAGACTCGGAAGAGGAGGACGCGGTCTGCGTCGGGGGGCAAATCGGGAACTTGATCGAACGCTTCGACGCTGATGAGAGCCACGACGGGCTGCTCGACGTGGACGTTTATAAGGTCGGGCACCACGGCTCGCGCAACGCCACCATCGAAGACCTGATGTTAGCCATGTCGCCCGCCATCTCCGTCATCTCGGCGGGGGACCGCGAGACGCGCGAGCCAGATGAGTTTCACGCCTTCTTTTTCGGGCACCCGAGGGAAGCCGCCGTCAAACTGCTGGAGGAATTTACGACCGGCGAGCGTCAGCCTCAGGTGACGGTCTACACGATGAGAGGCGTCAGGCGCATCAAGGACAATCGGGTGGTGAGACAGGCCGTCTATTGCACCTGCTGGGATAACAACGTCGTGGTCGAGGTGGGCGCGGACGGCTCCCTGCGTGACGTGCTGGTTAATCAACAATAACGCCCGGAAAGACGCGCCCGGCAGCAGAAAAGATTAAGGCCGCCGACACGGGCGGCCTTAACTCTATTTTCTCGCCACGCCGGACGCTGTGAGGCGAACAGCCCTTCTCATTTAGAAGTCGGCCTGCCCTCTGCCGCCTGGTGCTGCGGGGGCGCGAGTACTTGCGTGTTCTGAAACGCAGCGATCTTCCACTCGCCGTTCTCTTTCGTCAGCATGAGCGTGATGATCGCGTTCGACTCGCGTGTCTCCGCGCCTTGCCGGAACTTGTTGGTCCCGGTGACGTGAACCACGGCCACGTCGGGGCGTAGGAGACGGATTTGTTTGACTGACAGCTTGAGGGTCGAGTCCTTGTAGATCGTGTCGAAAATCCCCTGGTGCGCTTTGGCTATCGCGTCGCGCCCTTGTATGAACATCCCGTTGATGACCACGTAGTCTGCGTCTGTGGCGAAAGGCTTGGCAAAGAGCGCCCCGCTTTTCGTGTTCCAGCCCTCCTCCATCTGTCTCACGTTTTCGCGCAGCGCCGCTTCGTCCGCGACGCCGGTCTTTGTCATGCTCGCTTCCTGAGCCGAGGCGGTGAACGCGCACAGAATCAAGAGCGCGAAGGCGGTTGAAAGTTTCATGCTCGTAGACGGTCTTTTCATTTTCTCCTCCGATGAATTTGGCACAGATAGGGTCCGCGGACCCGTTTCACATGCCGTGCAGTGAATGGATAGCGCCGAGCTGTTGGCTGGCGGCGTTGATGGCGAGCGCGACCAACGAGTACCCGAGGGCGAACGTCGCCGCGAGCAGCGCCGAATAACAGAACAGTGTGAGGGCAGACAGCGGCCACGTCCCCGGCTCGTCTTGAACTTGACTCCTCATTGTCTGGTCACTCTCCTTCCGAGTTTTCCGATTCGGCGGCGTGCCTTTTTGTCTCCGCCCTCTACGTTGTTGTTGCCGCCCACTTCCGAAAGCGACGAACGAGACGAAAAGCGGCCACCCCTTCGAAAAATTTTTTCTTTTGCCCGGCGCGCCGCGCAAAGGTGTTAGAATTCGCGCCGCTATCCGATGAGGTTGGACCGAACGGACCGGGGACTCCAAAAAGATGCAGACCATCTCGCCGCAGGAGGTAACAAGGCTGCTCGCGGACTGGGGCAGGGGCGATCACTCTGCCCTCGATAAACTCTTCCCGCTCGTCCACGCGGAGCTGCGCCGCATCGCCGGCAGCCAGATGCGTGGCGAGCGGCCCGGCCACACGCTGCAAGCCACGGCGCTCGTCAACGAGGCTTATCTCAGGCTCGCCGGTCAGGATTCTTTCGAGTGGCACGACCGCGCGCACTTCTTCGCCGTCTGCGCACAGGTGATGCGCCACATCCTGATAGACCACGCACGCTCTCACGCACGCGACAAGCGCGGCGGCGGCGCAATCCACGTCTCGCTCGACGAGGCGGCGGTCGCGGCCGTGGAAGAGGCCACGGACTTCGTCGCGCTCGACGAGGCCCTGAGCGCGCTCGAAGCCGTTGACCCGCAGAAGGGGAGAATTGTCGAGCTGCGCTACTTCGGCGGGCTGAGCATGGAGGAGACGGCGGAAGTCTTGAAGATTTCGCCGCGAACGGTGAGACGCGAGTGGCGGCGCGCGAAGGCATGGCTCTATCGCATGATGACGGAAGGGGGCGAGGATGAAACCCGACCGCTGGCGGCAGGTTGACGAGCTGTTCGAGGCCGCGCTCAATCGAGCGGAAGGGGAGCGCGCAAGCTTCCTCGACAGGGCTTGCGGCGACGACGCGAACCTGCGGCGTGAGGTCGAGAAGATGCTCGACTTCGACGAGCGTGCCGCCGACTTCATAGAGGACGATGTCTTCAATCTCGTCACCGTTTTGATGACGGGCGAGGCGCTGCGCCCTCCGACGGGGCCAACGGCCGCAGCGCAGGAGGGGTCGGCCAAACAATCGCGGCCTTCCTTCTCGGCAGACTCGATTGACGACGCCAGGTTCGTGCCGGGCGACGTGCTTTCGGAGCGCTACCGCATCTTCGGCCTGCTCGGCCGGGGCGGGATGGGCGAGGTTTATCGCGCCGACGACCTCAAGCTCAAACAGGCGGTCGCGCTCAAGTTCCTGCCCGAATCTCTGTCGGCGAGCGGGGCGGCGCTGGCGCGCTTCTACAAAGAGGTCAGCGTCGCAAGGCAGATTTCTCACCGGCACGTCTGCCGCGTCTACGACGTGGGCGAGTACGAGGGGCAACATTTCATCTCGATGGAGTTCGTCCGCGGCGAAGAACTCTCGTCGCTCCTCAAGCGCATCGGCCGCCTGCCGCAGGGCAAGGCCGCAGAGGTCACGCGCCAGCTCTGCGCGGGGCTCGCCGCCGTGCACGAGCGGGGCGTGCTCCACCGCGACCTGAAGCCCGCGAACATCATGGTGGACGAGCGGGGCGACGTGCGCATCACGGACTTCGGCATCGCCGCGCTCGCCGAAGAGGTGCGCGGGCGCGAGGCGATGGCTGGGACTCCCGCCTACATGTCGCCCGAACAGCTCGAAGGAAGCGAGCTGACCGTCAGGAGCGACATCTACAGCCTGGGCCTCGTGCTCTATGAAGTCTTCACGGGCCAGAAGGCTTTCGAGGCGGCGGGCTTGCCGGAGTTGCTGCGCCTGCGCCGCAGCGACACGACGCCCACCAGCCCCTCGCAACTCGTCCCGGAACTGGACCCGCTCGTCGAGCGAGTCATCCTGCGTTGTCTCGAACGTGACCCGTCGAAGCGCCCGGCCTCGGCGCTGCAAGTCGCGGCGGCGCTGCCCGGTGGCGACCCGCTCGCGGCGGCGCTGGCGGCTGGCGAGACGCCCTCGCCGGAGATGGTCGCCGCCGCGCCGAAAGAAGGCGCGCTCAGGCCCGCAGTCGCCGTCTCGCTCCTCGCCTCCTTCCTCGTTATCGTCGCGGCCCTCTGCTTTTTCTCGAAAAACGTGGCGCTATACAGGCAAGTGCCTTTGGACAAGTCCCCGGAAGTGCTGCGCGACCGCGCGACCGAAATCATCAAGCGGCTCGGCTACGCTGCGCCTCCCGCCGACAGCGCTTACGGCATGGACATGGACCGCAGGTATCTGAGCCACGTGCGCGAAACGGACGCTTCGCCCTCGCGCTGGGAGCGATTAAAAGCGGGGCAGCCCGCCGCCATCTATTTCTGGTACAGGCAGAGTCCCGGCCCGTTCGACATCTCGAACGGCGAGGAGGTCGGAGAAAACAGGCCCGCGCCGGACGCCCCCGGCATGATTACGCTGACGCTCGACACGCTCGGGCGCTTGCGCTCCTTCCGCGCCGTGCCGCCGCAAAGAGGGTCTGTGCCGCAGGACGCGCCCACGCCTGATTGGTCAATTCTGTTCGCGGAGAGCGGACTCGACCCGGCGAAGTTCCAACCCACACCGTCCACCTGGACCCCGCCCCACGAGTCCACCGACCGCGCCGCGTGGGACGGCCAGTACCCGTCGCGGCCTGAATTCAGGACGCACGTCGAGGCGGCCGTCTACGAGGGCAAGCCGGTTTATTTCGAGTTGATAGACGATTGGGACCGGCCGCTCGAACAGCAAGCTTCTTCGGTGAGTCCGAAGGAGCGCGCTCTGCTGGTTATTCTGCTCACGGTCTTCATCACCGTGATGGTGGGCGGCGCGTTCCTGGCCTGGAGAAACTTGCGGCTGGGCCGAGGCGACCGCAAAGGCGCGTTTCGCCTCGCCGCTTTCATGTTCGCGGTCCTCTTTCTACGCTGGCTCTTCGCGCAGCACCACGTTCCGACGGAGGATGAGGCGCTGAACTTCATCAACAGCGTGCAGAGAGCGTTGTTCTGGTCGTTCTTCTTCTGGGTCGTCTATCTCGCGTTCGAGCCTTTCGTCAGGCGGCGCTGGCCCGGTCGCATCATCTCCTGGAGCCGTCTGCTGGCGGGCGGCTGGCGCGACCCGCTCGTCGGGCGCGACATCCTCATCGGCGCGGTCTTCGGCGTCGGCGTCATCCTCTGCAACTTTTTCCTCGCCAGCCTCGTCCCGCAAATCTTCGGCTGGCCGGCTCCTATCCCGTGGTTCGACGCCGGGGCCACACAGCTACTCGGGGTGCGCTCGTTCGCTCACGGCGCTCTGCTTCAAGTCTTCGCCGCCATTCTTCAATCATTCATTCTGCTGTTCTTCCTGTTTCTGCTCTACCTCATCCTCCGCAAGGATTGGCTCGCCGCGCTCGTCGTCTGGCTAATCGGTGCGGCCGCCCTGAGTTTGACACACGAGACACGCGCGGGCGTGCTGTTGGCTTCCGTGGCCGCCTTTCTGGTCGTGTGGGCGCTCTACCGTTACGGGTTGCTCTCGCTCATCTCGGCGATCTTCTTCCTCCACCTGAACATCTTTTTCCCGATTACGTCGGACTTCACCGCCTGGTACGCCGGAGACTTCGTGCTGGTCCTGGCCCTTTCGGTGGCGGTCGCCGTTTACGGCTTCTACACGTCGCTCGCGGGGCAGTCGCTCTTCCGCACAGGGCTACTGGACGACTGAGTAAGGGGAGAGGCGAACGCCGGGCGCACGGGGCGGGGCGGTCAGGCCGATTAAGTATTGACCGGCGGCCGACATAGACGTAGAATCGCCCAGCGAACGAATCAACAGACTGGCCTCAGAGTCACCTCGCATCTCCCGTCCAGCCTTCCGCGATTCCTACGCGGCCTCGACCCGACTTGGAGCCCTATAGCTATCTCACTCAGGCGCGGGGACAATATGTCTGTAATTACGATAAGTGCGAAAGACGCGAAGCTTCACCAGATAGTGCGCACGCTCCTTCCAGAGTACACAATCGGCGGCGAGGGACGGCCCGACCTGCTGATTGCCGAACTGTCTGGCGGGCGCGACTGCACCGGGGCGAAGGCGATTCGGAAACTCCGGGAAACGTACCCGATGCTTCACGTCGTGGTCATCTCGGGCGGGAGTTCCCCGGCCGTGACGCAGCAGGCCGTGCGCCTGCGCGTGGATGATTTCTTCACGCTGCCGGCCGAGAGCGCGGAATTTAGAGACTCTGTAACGGCGCTCGTGGCCGGCAAAGAGGCCCCCGCGAAAAACTTCGAGCAGCAGAACGGACTGCTCGGCAACAGCCCCAATATGGTCGCGCTCAGGAAGTACGTGGCGCGCGTTGCCATGACGGACTCAAGCGTCCTCATCATGGGCGAGACCGGCACGGGCAAGGAGCTGGTCGCCGAGTTGATACACAAGGGCGGGGCGCGCCGCGACAAGCCTTTCGTGGCCGTCAACGCGGCGGCCGTCCCCGACACGCTGCTCGAAAGCGAACTCTTCGGCTACGAGCGTGGGGCCTTCACCGGCGCATATGTCAGGCACCAGGGTAAGCTGCGCCAGGCGCACGGGGGCACGATTTTCTTCGACGAGATAGGCGACATCGGCCTGAGCGCGCAGGCCAAGTTGCTGCGCGCCATCGAGTCGCGCGAGGTGCACCCCCTGGGCGGCAACCGCGGGACGAGCGTGGACATACGCCTCATCGCGGCCACGAACCGCGACCTGGGCGAGATGGTGCGCGCACGCGAATTCCGCCAGGATTTGTTCTACAGGCTGGACGTAGTGCGCATAGAGATGCCGCCGCTCAGGGACAACCGCGAGGACATCCCGCAGCTTCTGGCCCACTTCGTCGAGACGTTCAACCGGCGCTTCGGGCGCAAGGTGCGTGGGTTCCAGGCGGACGCGGCCGAGCTGCTCGCGGGCTACGACTGGCCCGGCAACATCCGGCAACTGCGCAATCTGGTCGAGTCTTCTTTCGTCAACACGGCCTCGGACCTCATC
>DATFCB010000205.1:0-4427 GCA_035253525.1 Pyrinomonadaceae bacterium
CTCGGACTCCGGCTTGACAATCTCGCCTCGCAGATTAGAATAAACCGTCGCCCGAGAGGGCGTGCGGAGATGTGGCCGAGTGGCTGAAGGCGGCGGTTTGCTAAACCGTTATGGGTCAAAAGCCCATCGTAGGTTCGAATCCTATCATCTCCGCCATTAGATTCCAGTGGTCAGTGGTCAGTGGTCAGTGGTCAGAACATTTTAACTGACCACTGACCACTGACCACTGACCACTTTTATTATGTCTATCCGCGTTCGCTTCGCTCCGTCACCAACCGGTTACCTGCACATAGGCTCCGCACGCTCGGCGCTCTTCAACTGGCTCTACGCGCGTAAGACGGGCGGGAAATTTCTGCTGCGCATAGAGGACACGGACTTGCAGCGCTCGACCGAAGCCTCCACGCGCTCGATCATAGAGGGCCTGGAATGGCTGGGCCTGGATTACGACGAGGAGATAGTCTTTCAGTCCGACAACGCGCCGAAGCACCGCGCAGCCGCGCTCAGGCTTCTGGAAGAGGGCAAGGCTTACAGGGATTTCACGCCGAAGGCAGAGCGCTCGGATGCGACCGTCAAGCAGGGCATCGCCGAGCGTGCGCGCGCGCAGGCCGCCGAGGGCGGCACCGTAGACCAGCGCTCGAACCCCTACCGCGACCTCTCGAAAGAAGAGTCAGACCGACGCGCCGACGCGGGCGAGCCTTTCGCCGTCCGCCTGAAGGTCGCGCGCGAAGGCAAGACGCGTTTCGAGGACGCTGTCTTCGGCCCGCAGGAGCGCGACTACAGTGAGATCGAAGACCTCGTGCTGCTGCGCTCCGACGGCCACCCGCTCTACAACCTATCGGTCGTCCTCGACGACATAGAGATGAAGATCACGGACGTGATACGCGGCCAGGACCACCTGACGAACACGCACAAGCAGGTGTTGCTCTACGAGGCGTTCAATGTTGCGCCCCCGCGCTTCGCGCACCTGCCGCTCATCCTCGCGCCGAACAAAGGAAAACTCTCCAAGCGCAAGCACGGCGAGGTCGTCTCTCTGACCACGTACCGCGACCGCGGTTTTGTGCCAGCGGCCTTTCGCAACTTCCTGGCACTCCTCGGCTGGTCGCCCGCCGACGAGCAGGAGATCATGACGCTCGACGAGTTGACGGAAAAATTCTCGCTCCGAGGGATCAGCCGCTCGAACGCCGTCTTCAACTTCAGCGAGTCGGACCCGCGCCAGTGGACGGATGCCAAAGCGCTCTGGATGAACGCGGAGTACATTCGCACGATGCCGCTCGCGGAGCTTTTCCCGATGGTCAAGGCTGAACTGCGGGCGGGCAAGCTCTGGCGCGAGGAGTACGAGGAGGAGGAGCGCGCGTGGTTCTTGAAGACGGTTGACCTGATTCGCCAGCGCTTCCACACGCTCAAGGATTTCTCGGCGCAGGGGCGCGCGTATTTTTCCGACGACTTCGATTTCGACGAGGCGGCCGTCAAGAAGAACATTTTGAAGGAGCCGCGCCTGAAGGAACTCCTGCCCGCACTGGCCGAGCGCATGGAGACAATAGAGCCCTTCAACGCCGAGACGAGCGAGGCCGCGCTGCGCGCCTTCAGCGAGGAGATGGACGTTAAGGCCGGACTTTTAATCAACGCCTCGCGCACAATGCTCACGGGCCAGTCGGTCGGTCCCTCCATGTTCGAGGTCTTCGATGTCGTGGGGCGCGACCGTGCGGTGCGCAGGCTTCGCAGCCAGGAGCCCTGGTTCCAGCCTGCGCCGTGAGTTTCCCGTTTTCCTAAGGAGTTAATTGATGCTGAAAAGACTTTTCTTCTGCCTGACGCTCACCTGCGCCCTGACCGGCGCGGGCCTCGCGCAGAACGCCAACTCGTCCGCGACGACCCGCGCGCGCACCACCACGGCCGCGCCGCAGAACGCGAACACCGCGCCGCAGGAAGAACCGACGCCGACGCCAAGCCCGCGCGCTTCGGGAAGACAGAGGGGCGCGGCCCAGGACGATCCGTCTAAAACGGACGTGGTCGCCGCCTTCAACTCAATCACCGAGGGCATCAAGGCGGCGAACGCCGCCGCGGTCAACGGCGGCTACTGGAACTCGCCGCAGCTCGTCACCTTCAACAACAACGGCACGGTCACGCGCGGCTGGGAGCAGATGCGCAGCAACCGCGAGAGCTTGTACGCGAAGGTGAAGGACGTGACGCTCGACGTGCGCGACCTTCACGTGCAGATGCTCGGACGCGACGGCGCGGTCGTCGCCTTCCTCTGGACGCAGTCGCAAACTTTCGACGGCACGCCCGGCACCGCGACCGGACGCACCACGCTCGTCTTCCGCCGCATAGGCAAGCAGTGGAAAGTGGTTCATGCTCACATCTCGCCCGACTCGCCGGACCAATCTCGCGTCCCCCAGGCAGAGCGGACGACGCCGCCGACGCCGACGCCTAAACCGACGCCGTAGCGCGTGTGTGCCCTTGTGCTGTAAGCTGACTAAAACGAAGTCTCTTTCCGCAACCCCCCGGACTTTAACGGTCACGCGCACCGAGAAGGTCTCTTCGGAGCACCCCTGGCGCACGTCACACAGATGATCTCTGAAGGAGGTTTTACATGGACTGGATGAAAGACCTGAGCGGGCTTCTTGAGCAGTACAACGGCGCGCAGCCGGGCCAGGCTCCCGACACCGTAGACGACGATTTTAATCAGGTCGCGCAGAACGCGCCGCAGCCCGCGCTCTCCGACGGATTGGCCGCAGCCTTCCGCGCGGACGAGACGCCCGAGTTCGGCCAGATGACCGCCAACCTCTTTAATAATTCCAACCCGCAGCAGCAGGCGGGCCTGCTCAACATGCTGCTACGCTACGCCGGCCCGGCCATCCTCTCGCGCATCACCGGTGGCGGTGGTGGCGGTGGTGCCAGCGCGGGCGGCGGGGGCGGACTCTCCGACCTCATTAACATCTTCAAAGGCGGACAGCAGGAAGTGTCGCCCGAAATGGCACAGCAGATTCCGCCGGAGGCCGTGCAGGAGATTGCCGACAAGGCGCAGAAGGAAGACCCCTCGATTGTTGACCGCATCAGCGACTTCTACGCAGAGCACCCGACGCTCGTCAAATCGCTCGGCGCGGCGGCCCTGACCATAGTGCTTTCCAGGCTCGCCAAGAAACAGTTCGGGTAAGAAATAAAGCTCGTCAATCGTAAATCGTGAATCGTAAATCGGAGAAAACGTCCTTTCTCCGATTTACGATTCACGATTTACGAGCTTATTTATTGAAACGAGTCCAGGTATTCGATGAAGCGCACGCGGTCTTCGTCGCTGATTTTGGTGATCTGCGCGCCGATGAGGATGCGCGACCCGGCGCTGCCCTCGTTGATGTGCTGATAGCGGGCCGGCCTGACCTCCAACTCGACCGGCCCGGAGGGCAGGTTCAAGACCAATTGGAGCGTGTAGTTATGGCCCAGGTTGTAGAGCAGGCTCATGCTTTTGGCCGAGACCAGGAGCGCCAGCCCCGACTCGCTGATGTCGCGCGTGTAGCCTATCAGCGGGAGCGTCTGTTCCTCGCCCGCAGCGCTCGTCTTCGTCGCCACGAGCAGGACCCTGAACTCTAGTTTAATTTCCTTGCGCGGTGCTGCCCGGCGCTCTACGTTGAATTCCCACATGACTTCGCTTCGGCCTTGGTGATGAGCCCGAGAGCCGCGAGGAGCCGCTCTACCATTGAATTGAGGGAAAAGTTAGAGGACGAATCATTATTTCCCCTGCACTTTTCACGTTACCATTCAGGCATGGCGGACGACAAGGAGAAAAAGCCGCACACGAGCGCGTCGCGTGCGGCCTTTCCGGTGAACTGCTGGGATTGCCCTGTGTACCGTTGGCGGCGTGCCCGAGAGAATTTCAGGCACTGCCTAACGAGACGACCGGACTCCTGACAAATCCTGACTCTCCGGTCTTCAGGACTCAGCCACCTCACTGTGATTAGAACTCATAATTTTTGGATCACCTCCTTCCCAGTGTTGAAGCGCATAATAAAGGACAATAACTTGTGCGTCAACCATTCTTTTTGCCCACCATCCTGTGGTCGCTCGCGGCCTCTCTGCTCCTCGGCGGCCGCGAAATATTTCACTTCAAATTCGCATTACATTTAGGAAGCGGCGGGCCGTAGGAATTCTCAGGCCGCGGAGGCAAAGCCGTCAGGTTTGAAATTGGCCCACCGGCCGCTCGCCTTTTTCCGTTGACAACCGCGCGGAGTTGAAGATATAAGCGCGGCCGGCGGCCGCCGCGCGCGGCGCGCTCCGCTGACCAACGCTTTGTCTCACGCCTCGTCTGCTCAGTCCGCGACAAAGCGTCTCATCCCAAACCCCTCGCGCCGTGCCCGATAACCAGACCCGTCAGGAGAATTCTACGATGCCCACTAAATTCAAGACCTATCACTGCGTAATGGATTGGTTCAAAGCCT